>JAHDFQ010000040.1:29495-32008 GCA_020628085.1 Saprospiraceae bacterium | reverse complement strand
CCAATCCACTAAAAAATAAGGATTGGTCAATACAAGTTTCTAACTGAATCGCTTACCTCGCAAACGAAACTGCTCGTTTCTCTCGAATCACAGTCACTTTAATTTGACCTGGATATTGCATCTCGTCTTGGATTTTTTGAGAAATCATAAACGATAAATCATCTGCGTATTCATCGGTTACTTTTTCGCTTTCTACAATGACTCGAAGCTCACGACCCGCTTGCATCGCATATACTTTTTGTACACCTTCGTAAGCTAAAGCAATGTCCTCCAACTCACCAATACGCTTCAAGTAACTTTCTAGTATTTCTCGACGAGCACCTGGGCGAGCACCTGAAATGGCATCACAAGCCTGTACCAAAGGAGACAAAATATTATTCATTTCAATCTCATCGTGGTGCGCTCCTACAGCATTGCAAATGACGGCATGTTCTTTATGTTTTTCACATATTTTCATACCTAAAATAGCGTGTGATAATTCAGATTCTTCCTCGGCTACTTTTCCAATATCGTGTAACAAACCAGCACGTTTGGCCATCTTGATTTGTTTCGGCGTTAAGCCCAGCTCTGCTCCCATGATCGCACATAAGTGTGCTGTCTCGATAGAGTGTTTAAGTAGATTTTGTCCGTAAGAAGAACGGAAACGCATCCGTCCTACCATCTTGACTAAGTATGGATCTAATCCGTGAATATTCAATTCAATAACCGTTCGTTCTCCAATCTCGATGATTTGCTCATCTAATTGCTTACGAGTTTTAGCCACCACCTCTTCAATACGAGCAGGGTGGATACGTCCGTCTGCTACTAATTTTTTGAGCGACAAACGACAAACTTCTCTACGTATTGGGTCAAAACTAGAAATAACAATCGCTTCTGGTGTGTCATCTACCACGATTTCTGCCCCCGTAGCTGCCTCCAAAGCACGAATATTTCGTCCTTCTCGACCAATGATCTGTCCTTTCAAATCGTCTGATTCGAGGTTGAATACTGAAACCGTGTTTTCAATCGTATATTCAGCGCACATTCTTTGAATCGACTGGATGACAATTTTCTTAGCTTCTTTATTAGCCGTAATTTTTGCTCCTGCGATTGTATCTTTCACTAGCGCCATTGCATCTGTTTCCGCTTTCGCTTTCACAGCTTCTAGCAATTGTTCTTTTGCTTCTCCTTCACTCAAGTTCGCTACTTTTTCAAGCGCCTTGATATGTGTTTCGTTTGCTTTATCTAATTCTTCCTTCTTTTTAGCAACAATTTTTAGTTGCTTTTCTAAATTTTCTTTGATTGATTTTACATCAATTTCTCGTTGTTCGACTTCTAGTTTTTCTTCTTCTAAAGCGTCTACTTTAGATTGAAATTTATCTTTTTGTGATTGGAGTTGAGCGGTTTTATTTTTGATTTCCATCTCCTCATCCTTCATTGCTAGCTTGTGCTTATTCCGTTCTTTATCAAACTCTGAGCGCAGTTTATTATAACGATCCTTTGCCTCTTGAATCTTCTTCTGTTTGATTTGCTCGTTCTTCGCCTCTGCTTTGCTAACAATTTTATCTGCTTGCATCTGAGCTTCACTTAATTTGCGTTGAGCATTTGAGTTAGCTTCTTTTAACACTGTATCAGCCTTTGAGTTGACCTCATCCACTTGGCTTTTCATAAACTTCTTTAGCGACAAGTATCCGGCTCCTCCTCCTACGATGAGACCGACAATACCCGCTATTATGATCGTACCTATATCCATTTTATATCGGTTTTATATATTTGATTTAATTATTTTAAAAAGTTTGTGCAAGGAATTGACCTGTCAAGGTATTTCTTGTCAATTTATTAATCAAGGAAATTTACAGGCTAAAGCCTATGCTACCAAATTATTGAAGTAACTGATCGAGCAATTGGTCGATGTCGCCAATTTTAGAGGAGAGTTCCTTAGAATTAGAAGTTTGATGCGTTTTGTGCAAATCAACAGCGTAGGTAAACAAAGCCATAGAAAGACAGTCTTGCTTATCTTTATTTTTATAAGTCATCTGAAAACGATTAATTTTCTCATTGACTTCCTTTACAATAGCAAGAATACTAGCTTCGTCGCCCGCCTTGACCTTTAAAGGATACGTACGACCAGCTATCATGACCTTTATATTTATCGTTTCTTGACTCATTTTATGTAAGGTTTTGAACCCATTAGATTCAAAAAACTAACGCTTAACATTGTTGCATATCTTCTATGCCTCATCTTGCAGCCATTCAATACATTTATCAATTTCTTTGATGTATTGATCTAGCTCTTTTCTAATTTTTTGGGTGCTTTCTGGCGCATCATTTTGTTTGGATGATAGTGCCATCTGCGTCCTCTTCAGTTGTTGCTCTAAGGTAGTTCTTTTAGAATCTTCCTTTTTTAGAGCGGTCTTCAATAGTTTGTTTTCCTCCAATAATTGTTGGTTCGATGTTTTCAATTGATCTAACTTTAGTGCTAATCGACGCACTTTTAGTTCAATCTGATCTAACATATTGGAAGGATTTCCCAT
>JAHDFQ010000040.1:5139-29395 GCA_020628085.1 Saprospiraceae bacterium | reverse complement strand
TATTTTCGTATGATTGCTCCAAGTTTATTTTCGTAGTTAGCAATGAGGTTATTCATTACTTTTTCTACCTCTTTATCTTTCAAGGTTTTGGTAGTATCTTCAAAAATAAAACTTACAGCATACGATTTTTTATTAGTACCTAATTTATCCTCGTCTTCAAAAACGTCGAATAAATTAATGCCACTTAATATCTTTTTACCTGTTTTTTTAGCAATTCCCACAATATCACTAAATTTTACGTCTTTTTCAATAACCAAGGCTAAATCTCGACGCATAGTAGGATACTTATTTAATTCGGTATAAGTTGTTTTGCTCTTTTTTAGTGCTTTTAGAACATTACCCCATTCAAATTCAGCGAAAAATACTTCTTGCTTAATATCCATTTTTTTAAGCACTTTCGTTTGGACTTTTCCAAACTCCACCAACACTTGTTGTCCTCTGTGAAAGCGCATCCCGTAAGTCATTGTATCGTTGGTGATGGCGGTTTCTTGATAGCCTGAGATGCCTAAACGTGTCAAGATATTTTCGACCATACTTTTTAACGAGTAATAGGATACTTTGTTCTTTTCGGTATTCAGCCAACTTTCTGAAAACTGTTGACCCGTAGAAAATAGACTTAATTTCCATCGTTCGTCGAAACCTTCTTCGGCTGTTTGGTACGATTTTCCAAACTCATATAGCTTCACATCTGAGGTTTGACGGTTTTGATTGTGTAGAATAGCCTCTAATCCACTTATCAACATTTCAGGTCGCATAATGTCCAAGTCTCGATTAGAAGTATTATTAACAAAAACTAATTTATCCTTCTCAATTGGAATGATTTCCTCGTAATAGCTAGATCGAGATAATGATACTGCCATCATTTCGAAAAAGCCATTATTAGAAAGAAAATCAGATACTTGATTTCTAATTTTATTTGGATCAGGAGTTGGTGCGTAGGAAATGGCACTATTGATATAACCCGACATCGGAACGGTATTGAGTCCGTAAATTCGGATAATTTCCTCAATGACATCTGATTCTCTTGTTACATCAAATTTATTGGTCGGAACAGCCACGGTAAACTGTGTTTCCGTTTCAGAAACGATCTCCATTTCCAAGGCAGCTAGTATTTCTTTTACTTTTGCAGGGGCAATATCGACTCCAATCAAACGATTGATGTTGGTGTACTGAACCTCGACATGTTTGGGTTCAATAACATTTGGATAAATATCTACGATTTCAGAGGCAATTTCTCCACCTGCCAATTCTTTAATCAGTAAAGCTGCTCGTTTGAGTGCAAATAAGCAGATATTGGGATCGCTACCTTTTTCAAAAACCTTTGCTGCATCCGTACGCAAATTGTGCTTAGTACTCGATTTTCGTATCCATTCATTGTTAAAATGAGCGGCTTCCAAGAAAATATTTTTCGTATTGTCCGTTACTCCAGAGGTTAATCCACCAAACACACCACCGATACACATACCTTTAGAATCACCATCACAAATCATCAGGTCGTTTTCCAAAAGGCTGCGCTCTACTTCATCCAATGACATAAATTTCGTGCCAGCAGGTAAGGTTTTAACAATGATTTTTTGTCCACCAATTTGATCTAAATCAAAAGCATGTAAGGGTTGTCCCAATTCATGTAATATGAAGTTGGTAATATCCACGATATTGCTAATCGGGCGAACACCGATCGCCGTCAATCGGTTTTTTAACCAATCGGGTGATTCTTTAATCGTGACACCTTTGATTGAAATACCTGTATAACGTGGACAGGCTTCTGTATTTTCAACGGTTACATCTATTGGCAGATCATTACTGTCAATTTTAAATCCTTCGATAGATGGCATATTTACTACACCGTCGTGTCCGTGATTGACTTTTAAAGCGGCAGCTAAATCTTTAGCCACACCGATATGACAGGTGGCATCCGAACGGTTGGGGGTCAGACCAATCTCATACACATAATCATTTTCGATCTTGAAATAATCTTTTGCAAGTGTTCCCACAGCTACGCCATCAGGCAGCACCATAATGCCGTCGTGGCTATTTCCAAGTCCGAGTTCATCTTCCGCACAGATCATTCCCTCAGAAACTTCACCACGAATTTTTCCCTTTTTGATCTTCCATGCTTCTCCTTCGGGTGTATAAAGGGTTGTTCCGATAGTGGCAACTAGTACTTTTTGTCCTTGTGCAACATTGGGTGCGCCACAAACGATGGAGAGCGGCTCGCCTGTTCCTACATCAACTTTCGTTAAAGACAATTTATCTGCTCCTGAATGTTTACCGCATTCAAGAACATGTCCAACCACGATTCCTTCGAGTCCACCTTTGATGCTTTCAACGACTGCTTCACCTTCTACTTCCAAACCAATATCCGTTAGTACTTCACCAACTTTGACGGGTTCAAGATTTATATCTGTATATTGTTTTAACCAATTTAATGATGTATGCATTTGCTGTTATTTATTTTCTGTACAACAGGCTTTAACCTGTCCAGTCGCTCTCAGTAGATTAACTCTATCTTGAAGACGATTTTGTTCCTATTACTAACTGTATTTTAGGGTGTTTGTGTTCCAAAAAGCACCGCTATTTTTAAAATTATGTGCAAAGATACGGATTTGTAAAAGAAGATGGGAATGTTTGTGTTTTTGAAGAATCATTTTTATCCTTTATAATACAAAATCGACGCTCTAGCAATCAAATATTGACTTAATAAATACGGAATCATAATCATCAAACGATGATATGGAATAGTCATGGTTGCTGATTTGAATTTATTAATACCAATGATAGAATCCGAAATCACAAATAAGACGACACCAATAAATAAAGTTTGGAAAATGGATTTGGATAGAATGTTTTTTAGGTTTAATGCTGCCATTGTCATCGCTACAATCATGGAGCTGTAGATGATGACAGGAATTTTTAATTCTGTGCTGATGTCTGGTAGCAAGAAAAGGAGGTTTCCTATTAAATAAATTATAAAAGGAAGTATGAGTAGCTTCTTTTGAATAAGAAAGCCTTTCGTTTTAGCTAGCGGAATACTCAAAAAAGCAATTAGATAAAACAGATGCGTAAACAAAAAACTACCTAAACCAAGTAGAAAAAAATGTGCTTTATCAGGTTCATTTTCTACAAACATCAAAAAAGTATCTCCGAAAAATGAAAAGATAAAAGCAATGAAAATATACTGAAAATAGCGAGTTGAGATTTTCGTTTCTAAATAGAAATAAATGGATAACACGACCATTAAAAATGGCTTAGTGGCGTAAATCAAATTTTTACTTCCTAAATATTCAGCTAATAAATTGAGTATAGAAAGAAGTACAAAAGCGACGATCCAGATATTATTTTTAGGTTTCATGTTTTGTTCATTTGCACCAAAATACAAAAACCCATTTACATACATGATGTAAATGGGTTTTGAAGGTTAAAAACCTATGAGTAGAAGAACTTATTTCTAAGCAGAAAATTCTTCTACTTCAATTGGATTTCGTCCGATACTCACGTAGTGGATACCCAATTTATTCATTTTTTCTAAATCGTATAAGTTACGTCCATCAAAAATAGCATTGGACTTTAACGCACCAATTACTTTTTTGAAATCTGGTGTTCGGAATACTGACCATTCAGTAACAATCGTCAAAATATCTGCACCTTCTAATGCTTCATATTGATTGCTTGCAAAAGTGATTTTATCACCGTATAGTTCTTTTACATTATCCATAGCCTCTGGATCAAAAGCACAAACCGTTGCACCTGCTTCCAATAACTCATCAATGATGTATAAGGCTGGTGCTTCACGAATATCGTCGGTATTTGGTTTGAATGCCAATCCCCACATTGCAATTTTTTTACCAGTCAAATCATCTGTTCCGAAGAATGCTTTGATTTTTTTAGCTAAAACAGTTTTCTGAATCTTATTGACATCCATCACCGAGTTCAAAATCTTGAAATCATAGTCATATTCAGCGGCTGTTTTAGCCAATGCTTGCACATCTTTAGGAAAACAACTTCCACCATATCCCACTCCTGGAAACAAGAAACGCTTGCCAATACGATTATCGCTACCCATTCCGATACGAACCATATCGACATTAGCACCTGCTTTTTCACAGATATTGGCGATCTCATTCATGAATGAAATACGGGCTGCCAAATAAGAATTTGCCGCATATTTTGTCATTTCAGCTGAACGCTCATCCATAAAGTAAATAGGATTTCCTTGACGTACGAATGGTTCATACAATTGCTGCATGAGTTGTTTTGCCTTTTCTGACTTTGTACCAATGACTACACGGTCAGGTTTCATAAAATCATCAACGGCAACTCCTTCTCGTAAAAATTCAGGATTAGATACGACATCAAATAAATCGGTATCCAGGTTTTGTGCAAGTGCTGCATGAACACGTTCTGCTGTTCCAACAGGTACAGTACTTTTATCAACAATAACTTTATAGTCCGTGATTAAGACGGATAATTGTTTGGCAACACCTAATATATATGATAAATCAGCAGAACCATCTTCGCCTGGAGGCGTTGGTAAAGCTAAAAATATGATTTGAGCGTCATCAATAGCTGCTTTCAAATCAGTCGTAAATGTTAAACGACCTTGTTTTGTATTTCTTTCAAATAATAATTCTAGTCCTGGCTCAAAAATAGGTACTTCCCCATTTCTCATCCGTTCTACTTTCTTTGCATCAATATCAACACACGTGACATTATTTCCAGTTTCTGCGAAACAAGTACCTGATACTAATCCAACGTAGCCAGTTCCAACAACAGCAATGTTCATGAAGTGAATTTTTAATAGTTAAATAAATAGTTAGAAATCAATTATAATCGGATCGATGGAAACTATACCGATGAATCGGTATTATACAAACTCTAAAAAAAGGTTAATTTAAAATTTGTACAAAAAAAGGGGATTCGGTATACGAATTATTTAAAGCAGTACTCGTTTATAGACTTGTATTAAAGCGAAATGTCACTTTATTGATCCACTTTTTTCCATGAAAAGTGAATAAAAGCTTTTGTTTGTGGTTTATAAATAAGAAAAAACTATACCGTTATTAACTCTTGAATTAACAACGGTATAGTTTTTAATGTTTTTTCTAATAAAAAGTAGCTCTATTATCTACTACTTCTGCATTTTTACGCATGGATTTCATCAGTTGTGCTGCCACTTGTGACTGCACGGTTGAGTTCGACTGTTTACGTAATTGAGGGATATTCGTAGGTTGACCTACTGCTGGTTTGCTTGTCATTTTTAAGACGTAAATACCACTATCTCCTGCAATTGGTGCAGACATATCGTTTACATTCATATTGAATGCAGATGCAACGACTTTAGGTTCATTACCTAAACCAGGAACAAAACCTGTGCTAAAACTAACATTATCAGCTGTTTCTACACTTGCTCCATAGGTTGAAGCGACGGTTTCTAAATCTTTACCAGAAACATTACTTTTTATGCTTTCAGCTAATTTTTGATTGCGAACAATTGGTTCTACTTCGTCTCTAATATTAGCTACTGTTGGTAAGCCTGCTGGCTGAATGGTTTTTAAACCCGCAATAACATATTTATTATTGTAGAAATTAACATTATCTTGATAATCATACACAGAAGGAGAAACATCTCCGACATCTGTACCTGAATCAAAAGCCCATTTAATCATATCTCTTGAAGATTGACCACCGCCAAGTGTTCCTAAATTAAAATCACTAGATTTTAATAAAGGCGATGTTTCTATTTTACCGCCTGCACTTTGAGCCGCAGCCTCTAAATCTTCTAAAGAATTAGCATTGTTTACCAAATCATATACTTTTTCAAAAACAGCATTCTGTGTATCTTCACTAGGAACAACTGCCTGATTTAAGTAAGCTAATTTTACGTAAGTATTGTTTTCTCCCAATGTGCGACCTTGTGGCTCAATTAAATGAATACCATAAGATGTACGAGCACTGTATAATTTGCCAATCTGACCTTCAAAAAAGATAATATCTCTATATTCTGGTACAAATTGATTGACAGCTACATTTTCATATACACCACCTTTGCTTGCACTTCCTGGGTCTTGGCTAAATTTGATCGCCAAAGAATCAAACTGTGCTTGTCCTGTTTGAATTAAGTTTTGAAGACTGTCAATAGTCTTTTGTGCTTGTACAAACTGTGGTTCAGTTGATGCAGAAATCAAAATATGACGAGAGCTAGCAGAATCTGGTAATACTCGACGATCTACAATTTTTGCCAATTGGTAAGAACCATTTTGTAAAAACGGACCAACAACTGCTCCCACTTCTCTTTCGAAAAAAGCATCTTTTTTATTGGATGTAATTTCACTTTCCTTTAGGTAACGATCTTGATAGCTACCAAAGTTATTCGCCGTAAAAGTTGCTAATTCATCAGTTGGTGTTGATTTAAAATTAGCCTTCAAACCTCTCAGTTCTTCTTTGATAGCAGCCGAATCTTTTGCTGTTGGTACAACTGGGAACGTTACATATTGTAACTTACGTGTTTCTTCTGCTCTTGTGTATACACCCGCGTTATCATTCAAATAAGCACTAATATCATTATCAGAAACTGTTACGTCGTTAGTGATTTTGTCAAAAGGAATTTTCACATAATCGAAACCGACTTTTTGAGTTTGCTCTGCATAAGTTTGCTCAACCATCCAAGTTGGCGTGTACAAACCTTTCCCGATCATATTGGCCAACTTCGTTTGCTTACGATCTTTAATGATTTGTTTTTCTTGTAAAGCCCAATATTGACGAGGATAACCTTCTAAAGTATTATCTTCAATAGCCGTTTTGAAACTATTCAATTGTTCTCTATCCAACTGCTGCGTTTGTGGATTACGGAAACTTTGTTGAATAATAGGACTTGGGTTTGCACCGAATTGTAAATCCATCAATTCTTCTTTGCTTACACTTAATCCTAAGGCTTCAGATTCTTCTTGTAAAACTTTCTCCTCAACCATGTAATCCCATAATGCTTGTCTTCTCGCATAAGGATCGCCTGTTGCACTTCTGTATAATACATTTTCCATGGTTTGGAACTCATTCCAGCTTACATTTTCTCCATTAATGCTCCCTGCATTTAGCTGTTGAGAACCGAAAATACTTTTATCGCCTGAAAACATGTCCATCAAGACAAATGCTGCCAAAGCCAATCCAATTGTAATTACAAGTAACCAACTGTTCTTTCTGATTTCACTAATTAGTGCCATTCTTATTTACTTTATTTCTATGAATTATATGCTTGTTATAAATAAAACTCGTTGATAACGAGCGACTTATTTGTATAAATGTTTAATTTTTTTTATTTATAAATCCTGTGTTTAGAATCCCTTTTTCAAAAATCCATGCAAAGGTAAAGTCTTTCCATCATAAAATCAAAAAAAAATGCCTTTCCACATGAATATCAGCCCATTATGTATATAATGAACCGCAGGAAATAGAAGTTGGAATCGTTTTTCGGATAGGTAAAACGGATTATTACTTTTGTTGGATGTATTGAGCAACTGCATCCAGTTCTTCGTAGAAATCTTCACCGTATTTCCGTACGATAGCTTCTCTTACGAATTTATAGACAGGTAGTTGCTCCTTTTTACCTAATTTACAAGCGGCACTGCAAATATCCCAAACATCGTAATTCATAGCTTTGAAATTCTGGTCAGGTTGTTCCTCTATTCTAATCGGGTAAAGGTGACAAGAAATGGGTTTTTTGTAGTCAATAACTCCAGCTTCATAAGCCTTTTCAATGCCACATTTTGCCGTTCCGTTCGCCTCGTAAGTGAGATAAGCACAAGCACCATTTTCTAATAAAGGTGTTCCAAATTCTTCTGCTTCTTTGTAATAAACATATAAACCTTTTTGCCCAATGACATCAATACCTTCTAGTGTTAAAAACGGTTTAGTAGCTTCATATATTTCTTTTAAAACCGTTAATTCTTCTTCTTCAAGCGGTGCTCCATAATCGCCTTCCCAACAACAAGCTCCTTTGCAAGCATTCAAATCACAAATAAATTGTTCGGTCACGACAGCATCACTAACTAAAACATCTTTTACAATTAACATGATTTGGATATATGGATTAATGAAGAAATATAACCTTTAAAATAATGGGTGTATAACAATTTGTCGCACTAGGAAGTGTATAGCTATTTAAAACCCTGCTTGCAGCAGGCAAGTCTGCGCCTTAGTGTCTCAGTGGCAAACTAAAACGACAAATTGTTATACACCCAAAATAACTGCAAAGCTAGTAAATATTTATTTTTTAAGAGAGTTTAAAGATTTCTCTATTTGCTTTGGTAAATTTTCATTATTTTCGTCTCTAATTTTGGATAAACCAAACTATTTAAAAGATTATTTGTTTTCTCAAAGTAAAGAAATGACTACCTTATAAATAGTACTCTAATTCATTAAATAATTTACAGGCAATCGCCTTATTGTATAGATATAATCACATAAGCAAACGATGGATCCATTAAAACAAAAGTTTCAAGAAAAAGCATCTGCCCTAGGCAAAGAATTAAAAGCCATGTTAAAAGAGCATGGTGGTAAAAAAGTTGATGAAGTCACACTCAAACAAGTATTCGGAGGAATGCGAGGTGTGAAAAGTATGGTTTGGGAAACATCCCAACTTGATCCAATTAAAGGTATTCGCTTTAGAGGATATTCTATACCCGAATTAAGAGAACAGCTGCCAAAAGTACCAGGTGGCAAAGAACCGTTACCAGAAGGATTATTCTGGTTAATGTTGGTTGGAGAAATTCCGACAGCAGAACAAACAACTTGGTTGACTGAACAATGGAAAAAACGAAGCACCGTTCCAGAACATACCTTTAAAGTATTAGATGCACTTGCAGCAGATACTCACCCGATGACACAGTTCAGTATCGCCATCGTTTCTATGCAAACAGAAAGTGTTTTTTCTAAACGCTACTCGGAAGGTATGAGTAAATCAGATTACTGGGATGCAACATACGAAGATACAATGAACTTAATTGCACGTTTACCTCGTGTAGCAGCATATATATATAGACGGACGTATCACAATGGTGATCATATTGAACCAGATACATCATTAGACTGGGCGGCAAACTTTGCCCACATGTTAGGGTGTAGCGATACATCTGATTTCAAAAGTTTGATGCGTTTATATTTAACTATTCATGCAGATCATGAAGGTGGAAACGCTTCTGCACATGCAACGCATTTGGTTGGGTCAACTCTGAGTGATGCATATTATTCGCTCGCAGGTGGTATGAATGCTTTGGCTGGACCGTTACATGGTTTAGCAAATCAAGAAGTGATCAAGTGGGTGTATGAGATGATTGATAAATTGGGTACTACAAAACCAACAAAAGAGCAGATCGCAGAATATGTTCAAGGTACTTTAGATCAAGGAAAAGTAATTCCTGGTTACGGACATGCTGTTTTGCGTGAACCTGATCCTCGTTTTACGGCTCAAAAAGTATTTGCACAAGAATATATCAAAGATTCTGATATTATAAATGTGGTGTGGAAAGCGTTTGAGGTTGTTCCACCAATCTTGCAAGGATTAGGAAAAGTCAAAAACCCTTGGCCAAATGTAGATGCACACTCAGGAGCAATTTTAGTACATTACGGTATGAAAGAATATAGTTTCTACACTGTTTTGTTTGGTGTTTCACGTGCATTGGGTGTGTTGTCAGCGATGTGCTGGTCACGTGCATTGGGTATGCCACTAGAACGACCAAAATCTGTTACTTCTGATTGGGTAATGGAATACCTTGAAAAAGAGGCAGCAGCTAATGCGTAAATAAGGCACATGGAAAAAATGAATTTACTTTCTTGAATTAGATAAAACTTAAAGCCATTAGAAATGGTGTTAGTTGAACTATATTCAAGAAATTAAAAATGTAAATTTATTTGTGCCCAACTGCTATGTAAAAAAATTAACAAATATTATACTCCTCAAACGTCATTTGTCATCGGCAAATGGCGTTTTCTTTTTAAGATGATTCAGGCTATTTTTAAATAATTTTTAATAAAAAAGTCTACTTCTTTTTGAATCCTTATAAATTGATTTATTTTTGAGCGAATCATTTTTAAAAGATCAGGGATTAGATAATTTTGAAATTATAGGTCTCTTATAAAACTATATTGCAATGGAATTTCCTGAAGGTTTAAGATATACAGAAGAACACGAGTGGGTTCGTGTAGAAGATGATGTAGCTATTGTTGGTATCACTGATTTTGCTCAAAGTGAATTGGGAGAATTGGTCTATGTAGAAGTAGATACAGTTGGAGATACCTTAGAAAAAAATGAGGTGTTTGGGACAGTCGAAGCTGTTAAGACAACATCAGATTTATTTATGCCTGTTTCTGGAGAAGTACTAGAGTTCAATCCCGCACTAGATGAAAATGAAGGAGACGATCCAACTCTAGCTAACAACGAACCTTATGGTGGCGGATGGATTATTAAAATCAAAATGTCAGACCCGTCAGAAGTTGAATCTTTGATGGATGCAGCAGCTTATGGAGCATTAGTTGGATAATTTTTTTTGATCCGACACACCAAAAATAAATTTTACGCATCTATATAAATATAGGCACCAAAGCGTGCGCTAGATGGAGCAATTGAAAAATTATACGTGGGCTATATTATGGGCAATATTTATTGCTTGGTTATCCTTGACAACAGGTTCTAATCTACCCGATGTTGATTTTTTTGCACCAGACAAATTGGGACATATATTTGTGTATGGCGTACTTGTATTTCTAATTTTGCAAGGCGTCCAAAAAACACAAATCTCTTTTCATAATAAAATCATTTTATGGGCTATAATTGCTAGTTCAGTGTATGGTTTTTTATTAGAATGTGCCCAATTTTACATTACGGTAGATAGATATTTTGAAAACTTAGATATTTTGGCTAATATTATTGGCTCAATTGGAGGAGGACTACTTTTTTATTTTTTATTTATACGAAATTCAAAAGTAATTTGACTCATACACTGTAACGGACGATTTTTAATTATTTTATTTTTTATTAAAACTAACGTATGCTTTTTTTAGTAGATATAGCGCTTACAGGGCAGACACTTGCTATAACTGTAATTGCGATCTTAGCTGCTGTCGTTGGGTTGATCTTTGCATTTAGATCAATTTTTTCGAGAGGAGGTGACGGTTCGCTTACAGAAAAACACGCAGGTGAAGCTTCTAGGTCGCCGTTAGCAGGCAGAACGAAATATCCAGAAGTGGATGCTTTCAGTTTTAGCCGTCCAATATTATTATTTGGATTAGCTCTATCGGTAGGACTAACGCTTCTGGCATTCAGTTGGACCAGCTACGAGGAAACGGTTATTATCCCTGATGATGCCCTTGAATTTGAGGAAGACATCGAGATCGAACCACCACGTACTGCTGAACCACCGCCGCCGCCACCGCCACCACCACCACCAGTGATTGAGGAGGTGCCAGAAGAAGAAATTGAAGAAGAAGAGGAACCAGAATTCGTGGATCAGAGTGTGGAAGAGGAAACGGTGATTGAAGCACCGCCACCGAAAAAAGAAGCACCACCACCACCACCACCGCCACCGCCGCCACCACCAGAACCAGAAGTGGAGGAAATTTTCAAGGTAGTGGAACAAATGCCTCGTTTCCCTGGGTGTGAAGACTCTGGAGGTACGGATAAAGAGAAAAAAGCATGTGCCGACAAGAAAATGTTGGAATTCATCTATAAAAACATCAAATATCCACCTATTGCTCGTGAAAACGGCGTAGAAGGAACCTGTGTTGTTCGATTCGTAGTTCAAAAGGATGGAACGGTAGATCAGGCAGAGGTTGTTCGTGATATCGGAGCAGGCTGTGGAGCTGAGGCGCAACGTGTTGTAAAGCTAATGGCTCAACAAGGTCTAAAATGGACGCCTGGAAAACAGCGAGGTCGTTCAGTACCTGTTTATTTCAATTTACCTGTTAAATTCCGTCTTGAGTAATCTTGATTACCTAGATAATTTTTATACAGTTGAAAAGCGGATACATCTTTTGATGTATCCGCTTTTTGTATTTGAAGTAAGGTAGAACAACTTTTGTATTTTAATTTCGTTTTTCTAGTATAATTTTTGAAATGAATATGTAAGTATCTCATCATTGTTTTCTCGTCTAAAGAAAGAAAAGGTCTTGTTTGATCGAGTTTTATTAAATATTTTCCACGAACAGATTCTAAAATAACATACATGAAAATCCGATTAATATTTTTGTTTTGTTTAGTTATCAGTATCGTTTCTGCACAGCAAGAATCGAAGCTTGCTCAAGAATATTACTCCACGGGAGAATATGAAAAGGCAGCCACGCTGTATGCAAAGTTGTATGATAAAAATGGTGGAAACGATTATTATTTTAATCGCTATATAGAAAGTCTAATGAACTTGGATCGCTACGCAGAAAGTGAAAAGGCGATAAAAAAGCAAATCAAAGCGAAGCCCAAACAAGTACAATTATATGTGACATACGGTAGTTTATTTGAACGACAATTCAAAGACGACCAAGCTAAAGCACAGTATGAAAAAGCTATAAAAAAATTACCTGCCGATCGGTATGCTACTATAAAACTAGCCAACGCTTTTATTAGTCGCACCAAATATGAGTATGCTACTAAAGCCTACGAACAAGGAGCAATGCTGCTAAAAGATAAAAATGTATTTGCCTATAACTTAGGAGATTTGTACCGTCGAAAAGGAAATATTCCTCTAATGATCGAAAACTATTTGAGTAGTTTAGTGGATAATCCTAGTCGTGTCAATTCATTAAAAACGCTTTTCCAACGTTCTTTATCTGACGAAGAACAATATGATGAATTGAAAGCGCAGTTGTATGATCGTATTCAAACCAATGAGGAAATGGTGGAGTTTCCAGAACTATTAACTTGGGTGTTTATTCAGCAAAAAGATTATCGAAATGCATTTCGTCAGGTGCGTGCTTTAGATAAACGATTGGATGAAAATGGTGGACGTATCTATAAATTAGCACAAATAGCCGCTAATGCTAAGGATTATGAAGCTGCCATTGAGGCTTTCGATTATATTGTTCAGGAAAAAGGACCAGAATCTTCTTATTATATAGAAGCCAAACGAGAATCGCTAACTTGTAAGCGTAAAAAAATTGTAGAAGGCTTTGCTTATACTGAAGCTGACCTTCGAGTATTGGAACAGCAATATGAAGCATTTTTAGAGGAGTTTGGTTCGTCTAAAGTAACAGCTTCTATCGTTTCAGAATTAGCAGAATTAGAGGCTTTTTATTTGAATGATCTGGACAAAGCAATCAGCATATTGAGTGAAATGATTGAATATCCTGGTATTGATAACCGTATTAAAGCTAATGGAAAGTTGAATCTGGCAGATTTTTACTTAATGCAAGGTGAAATATGGGAAGCAACGTTATTGTATTCACAAGTGGATAAGGAATTTAAAGATGATATACTTGGACATGAAGCCCGTTACCGAAATGCTAAACTCTCCTACTTTGCGGGCGATTTTCAATGGGCGCAAGCACAGTTTGATGTATTAAAAGCATCTACTTCCAAATTGATTGCTAACGACGCCATTGACCGTTCTGTTTTTATTATGGATAATCTGGGGTTAGATACCGTCTTAACTTCAATGACTTTATATTCAGAGGCGGAGTTATTGGTGTTTCAAAACCGCTATGAAGAAGCATTCCAAAAAATGGATACGATTCGTAGAGATTTTGCCGATCATAGCTTGATTGATGATATTTATTATACGTCTGCAAAGATTTATTCTAAACAAAGGGACTATGTTAAAGCAGCGGAGATGTATCAAAAAATTATCGATAACCATGTTGAGGAAATTAGAGCAGATAACGCCCTATTTGAATTGGCAGAATTATATGAAAACCCTGAACAACTCAACGATATTGCAAAAGCACAAGCATTATACGAAAAACTATTTTTAGAATTTTCAGCTAGTACTTATGCTGTGGAAGCTCGAAAACGCTATCGAAAACTTCGTGGCGACGATATTTAAAAGTTGCTATATCTCTATATCTATTAACAAAAGCTCCTGTAATTGATTCAATTACAGGAGCTTTTGTGTTTTAGAAACCTGACTAATCATATTTATCTCGTTTTTAACACGTTTATATTTATATTATTTTTAATGAAAATATTTTAAACTAACAAAACTAATCTACGATGATAAAAAACATGACTTTAATCACGTTTCTTTCTTTGTTCATAGGCTCTATTAACTCCAATGCACAAACAGAACAAAGCATTGGAATTTTGGATGTTAATAACGCCAAAGCATATATACCTAACAATGGTGCTTTATGGCAACGAAGTGGAGGAGAAGGTTATCTTTTTCCAAACACTAATGATAATTCTGTCGATGTTACAGCAATTGGAAGTGCTGGACTCTGGTTTGGTGGTTATGGCAATGGAGAAAATTTAAAAATATCTGCTACAACTTATCAGTCACTTGGAGGATATACAATAAACGCCTCGGGTCCCTTGGATTCTGTAACAGGATTACCTTTTGAGGAGGGGGTTACCAATTGGAATAGACACTTTGAAGTATATCAGTCGGATATAGAAGACTTTCTATTGGATTGGTCAGACGGTGTATTAGATAATCCGATTCCAAGTGCGATACAAGGATGGCCTGCAAAAGACAATCCGATGTTTTTTGATATACATGGTTTTGAGCTTCCCAGCACAAGTCAAAGTCTAGCTCCATTTCAAGATCAAAATGGAGATGGATTCTACAATCCTCAAGATGGAGATTATCCAAATACCAAAGGAGCAACAAAAGTGATATGGTGGGTCTTTAATAATTGGAGCCCTATTCTTGAAATATCTGTACAGCTAGAGGTTCAAATGATGGCATATGCTTATGATTCACCAGTTGAATCTATTAATAATTCAACTTTTTATGATGTGAAATTCATCAATCGAGCGTCTGAAACACTTGATTCTATGTTTGTGTCACTATGGCTTGATCCTAACTTAGGATGTTATTTAGATGACTACATTGGTTGTAATCCAGAGGAAGGTATGGTCTTTATGTATAACCAAGATGCTTTAGATGGTGGAGCTGGCGGTTGTAACTGTTCAGGAGCGCCAACTTATTGTGATGAAGTACCAATAATGGGTGTAAAAATATTGAAAGGTCCACTAGCAGAAAGATTGACAAATGGAAATGGAAGTGTTTCCATTCCACCTATGGGTGTGTCAGGTGATACAATAGTAGATGTAGGCTTATCATCGTTTATTTACTATAATAGTAGCAGTATTGGTACACCCCCACCTATGACAACAGACCCTAATTCTGGTACAGAATACTATCAATATATGAATGGACGCTACCGGGATAACTCACCAACACTAGATGAAAATGGAGAACCGACACTTTACGCTTATTCAGGCAATCCTGCCAATGCAGAAGAATGGAGTATGTGTAGTGAAAATACAGGTTTTGGTGATCGACGTGCTTTGATGAACATGGGACCATTACGATTAGAGCCAGGCGCATCTAACGAATTTACATTCTGCGTTACAGGCGTTGAAAATGTAGAACATCCTTGTCCTGATATAAATATATTGACCGATGCCATGAACGAAGTCCAAGACTTGTGGGAAGGCAACAATATACCAGTATCCACAAAACCAATTGTCAATAGTGCTGAACTACGTGTTTTCCCAAATCCCATGAAAACGACTACTCAAATTGCTTTGGATGATGAAAATGATCTAATTGAGACTATAGAAATATTCAATGTCAATGGACAATCTGTACTACTCAAAAGTGGTCTAAATGACCAAAATACAACGATCAGTCGAGCGAAATTAGGTGCTGGGATATATTTCTATACGATCTCAACAAAAAATCAAAAAATATTTTCTGGAAGGTTGATGGTGCAGTAATTTTTTTTTAATCAAAAAAACAAGCGAAAATGAAAAGAACTGTAATTGTACTTGCCCTATTGTTTTTTACAAATCTATGGATAGTTAATGCACAAACAGGTTGTGTCAGTGGATCAAGTATTCGTGTTTTAGATGCTAATAATGTAAAAGCTGTTTTACCCAACAATGGGAGTTTGTGGAGTGATAATGTGAATGGAGGTGGATATATTTTTCCTAATGATAATGGAGTTGTTGAAGTTTCAACATTCTTTAAAGGGGGGCTTTGGTTTGGCGGAGTTGATCCCACAGGCAACCTAAAACTCTCTGCTACTACCTATGAACCAATTACATATCCATCTCCTTATACACCTGGACCGTTAAATCCAAATACAGGAACAACAGATATTGAAACTTGCATTTTTTGGGATACACATTTTCAGACGAAACAATCTGATATCGAATCATTTTTACAAGATTGGTCAGATGGTTCACTCGATGATGATATTCCCAGTTCTATTTTAGGTTGGCCTGCACGTGGAAATCCTTTTTTTATGGATATTTATGGTTTTGAATTGCCTGATACTGGACAAGGACTAGCCCCTTTTTGGGATGAAAATGCAGATGGTTTATATAATCCCGAAGATGGAGATTATCCATTTATTAAAGATGCAACACAAGCTATTTGGTGGGTGTTCAATAACTCTAATTCCGCAACTACATTTCCTGCTTTGTCTCCACAATTAGAAATACAGATGATGGCATATGCCTATGATTCACCAGTCGAGTCTGTTAATAACTCTACTTTTTATGATGTGAAATATATTAATCGAGGAATGGAAACGCTTGATTCTGCGTTTGTTTCCCTTTGGATGGATCCTAGCCTAGGTTGTTTTTTAGACGATTATATTGGATGCGTTCCAGAAGAGAATATGGCTTTTATTTATAACAGCGATGCTGTTGATGGTGATGTGGGCTGTTCTTGTCAAGGTGTACCTACATATTGTCAACAACCACCTATAATAGGTATGAAAATCTTGAAAGGCCCACTTGCAGAACGCTTGGTAAATGAAAATGGGGAAACGACCATTCCTCCAATAGGAGTTTCAGGGGATACGATTGTAGAAATGGGATTATCTTCCTTTAGTTATTATTTAAATAGTGCGACAGGTCAAGTGCCTCCTCAGCAATCAGATCCTGCTACAGCAATAGAATACTACAATTATATGAACGGTCGATTCAGAGATAATGCTCCAATGTTAACTAATAATGGACAGGTTACGCCTTTTGGATTTTCTGGTAATCCAGCCAATAGTGAAGAATGGAGTATGTGTAGTGAAAGCATAGATGTGGAGAATACAGAGTTTCGAGCCTTAATGAACATGGGGTCTTTTAGAATGTTACCTGGAGCTGTTAACGAATTTACATTCTGCGTTACAGGCGTTGAAAATGTAGAACATCCTTGTCCTGATATAAATATATTGACCGATGCCATGAACGAAGTCCAAGACTTATGGGAAGGTAATAATATTCCAGTATCCACAAAACCAATTGTCAATAGTGTTGAACTACGTGTCTTCCCAAATCCTATGAAAACGACTACTCAAATTGCTTTGGATGATGAAAATGATCTAATTGAGACTATAGAAATATTCAATGTCAATGGACAATCTGTACTACTCAAAAAAGGACTTAGTAACCAAAATGTAATTATCGATCGAAAGCAGCTACAAGCTGGGATATATTTTTATACTGTTTTGACAAAAAATCAAAAAATATTTT
Organism: Saprospiraceae bacterium; assembly: GCA_020628085.1. Lineage (GTDB taxonomy): Bacteria > Bacteroidota > Bacteroidia > Chitinophagales > Saprospiraceae > JAHDES01. The sequence continues at coordinate 11,718 of JAHDFQ010000040.1, read as the reverse complement.
CTGGAAAAATTAGTTTGCTATAAATTTTTTAATCTAAAATTATCTAGAAATGATAGAAAAGTTAACACTTCTTATCTTATTTTATTCAACTATTTTTTCGCCCTTTGCCTATACTCAATCAGGTTGTAACTCTGGAACTAGTATAGCTGTCTTAGATGCCAACAATGTAAAGGCTTCTTTACCAATGGGGGCTTTATGGACTGATAACAACGATGCAGGTTATGCTTTTCCCAATAACACAATAAATCTTACTGGAGAGGTACACTCTATCTTTGCTGGTGGGTTATGGTTTGGTGGAATTGACCCTATAGGTAATCTAAAATTATCGGCGATTACCTATGAAGCGTTTAATGGACAATCAGCCTATACACCAGGCCCCTTAGATCCCAATACAGGCAGCACGACAGCACAAGTCTGCGCTGATTGGGATAAACATTTTCAGACGACGCAGACGGATGTCAATTCATTTTTACAAGATTGGTCTGATGGATCACTAGATAATCCTATTCCTAATTCTATTTTAGGTTGGCCTGCGCGAGGAAATCCTTTTTTCTTTGGTATTCATAATTTTGAATTACCTAATACTCCGCAAGGATTAGCCCCATTTTGGGATGAAAATGCAGATGGTTTATATAATCCAGAAAACGGAGACTATCCATTTATTAAAGAGGCAACGCAAGCAGTTTGGTGGGTTCTTAATAATGCAAATTCTTCTGAAGTATTTTCTGCTGCTTCACCAAATTTAGAAATTCAAATGATGGCATATGCTTATGCTTCAGACATCGAATCACTAAATAACTCAACTTTTTACGATGTAAAATATATTAACAGAGGAATGGAGAGTATTGACTCCATGTTTGTTAGTCTTTGGATTGATGCAGATTTGGGTTGTTATAGTGATGATTACATGGGGTGCACTCCAGATGAAAATATGGCTTTTATATATAATAGCGACGATATAGATGGAGAAACAGGTTGCTTTTGCCCAGGTGGAGTAGTCACCTATTGTGAGGAAATCCCTATCACAGGAATCAAGCTAATAAAAGGTCCAATAGCAGAACGATTAAAAGGTGAAAATGGAGATATAACGGTTCCACCTATAGGTGTTTCAGGGGATACTTTGGTAGAGCTAGGACTCTCATCATTTAACTACTACAGTAGTTTCGGCCCACAAGGTTCAATATCTGCAACGCCCCCAAATCTTCCATTTGAATACTACAGTTATATGAATGGAAGATTCAGAGATGGTAGTCCCATTATTGATGATAATGGAGAAGTAACAAATTTTGCGTATTCAGGAAATCCTGCAAATGGTGAAGAATGGTCAATGTGTTCCGAAAATGCTTCTGCAAGCCTAGATAGACGAATTTTATTAAATGTTGGACCAATGAATTTTCCACCAGGTGCTGTAAATGAGTTAACTTACTGCGTCAGTAGCATTGAAAATTTTTTACATCCTTGTCCAGATATTAGTGTATTGACCGATGCCATGAACGAAGTGCAAGACCTGTGGGAAGATAATAATATTCCATTATCCACAAAACCAATTGTCAATAGTGCTGAACTTCGAGTTTTTCCAAATCCTATGAAAACGACTACTCAAATTGCTTTGGATGATGAAAATGATCTAATTGAGACTATAGAAATATTCAATGTAAATGGACAATCTGTACTAGTTAAAAGTGGCCTAAATGACCAAAATGCAACGATCAGTCGAGGACAACTCAATGCTGGGGTATATTTTTACACGATCTTAACTAAAAATCAAAAAATATTTTCTGGAAAGTTAATGGTCAAATAATGATTTTGATATAAAATGAAATATGGAAACTTAAATTATTTGAAAAATCATATTTTGATTATATAAGAATAATACAATTCTGATTTTATAAAAAAGTCTTTATACAAAATAGCTGTATAAAGGCTTTTTTGTTGTTATAATCATCAGAATAAGAGATAGTTATAAAAAAACACAAGTCAATGTAAAAAAAAAACTAAGACACTACCATAAGAAAGCAAAAGTAGCTACCTTTGCACCGATTTTAGAGCGCTCACTTGAGAGACATAAAATAACTGAAATTCATGAGACGATATTTAATTTGCTTAATCTATACCTTAGCGTTCACTTTTGGAGCTGCTGCTCAAGATCATAGTGGACATAATCACGACCATAGTGGACACGATCATAGTCATCATGGACATGACCACGCTGGACATAACCATGGTTCACATGAGGGGCATAACCACAGTACAGGATGTGGTGCGCATGCACATGAATTTGATCCAGGTGCTTTGGCCATTCACCACATTGGCGATGCCAATGTTTATAGTATCGGACCATTGAATATTCCGTTACCTTGTATTTTGTACAACAAAGATTTAGGTTGGAAAGTATTTATGTCTTCTAAATTCGGTATCGGGCATCACGGAGACGGACATTATGCCATTGATGGTTATGTGTTGGATGGGGGAAGTGTAAAAAGAGTTCAAGACGCGTCGTTCCCAATGGGAAAAGTAGAGGTTAATGGATTTATACATGGTAAAGATGAAAGTGGTAAATTTATGTCTTCTGTTTGTTACAATGAGACGTTATACTCTTTAGATGCGAAGAGTACTGCAGATGGTGGTATTTTCGGAGGAGGAATCACGTCGTTCTACGATCTTTCTATTACTAAGAATGTTACAGCGATGTTGATCGTTTGCTTCTTGTTGGGATTAGCGTTTTTCGGTGCTGCTAAAAAGTATAGAAATAACGCTGGTAAAGCACCGTCGGGTTTACAGAATTTGTTAGAAGTATTTATTGTCTTTATTCGTGATGAAGTAGCAAAACCATTCTTGGGGCATCATTGGGCGAAGTTTTTACCATTTTTATTAGCAATTTTCTTTTTTATTGTTGGGTTAAACTTGTTTGGTCAAATTCCATTCTTAGGAGGAGCGAACGCAACGGGTAACCTAGCTGTAACTATGGTACTAGCTATTTTTGCTTTTATTGTTACTAATATTAATGGAAACGCTCATTATTGGAAACACCTATTATTAGCAGAAGGAACACCTTCTTTTGTGAAGCCCATTTTAATTCCAGTAGAGATTTTAGGATTATTTATCAAACCATTGACCTTGATGTTGCGTTTGTTTGCCAACATTACGGCAGGTCACATGGTAATCATCATATTCGTAAGTTTCATTTTTATCTTTGGACAATCAGGTGCTAACCCAGTAGGTGGGTATGGTGCGGCTATTGGTTCTACTTTATTGACCATGTTTATGATGGCTATTGAGTTGATCGTAGCATTCGTCCAAGCCTTTGTATTTACGATTTTGACCGCTTCTTATTTAGGAGCAGCAACAGAAGAAGCACACTAAAATTTGGCGTAGGATAGCCCTTAGGCTGTCAGCAAAAACAAATTCTAGTTTAGAATAAATTAACTTTTTTTATCATTATAAAATTTTAATCATGACAGGATCTATCGCATCAATCGGAATGGGAATCGCTGTAATTGGAGCTGCAATGGGTATCGGTAACATCGGTGCTAAAGCAATGGAAGCAATCGCTCGCCAGCCAGAAGCAGTAGGTGACATCCGTGCAAATATGATTTTGATGGCTGCATTCATTGAGGGTGCTGCACTTATCGCAATCATTTTGTCTTTCTTGGTAGCAAACTAAGATACAAGAGAACTGTAAAGTAAACTTGACCAGCAGCGGTTGGCTGCTGGTCAGTTTCAAATGATTTAAAAAAGAATAAAGAATAATTAAATAGTACAAAATGATACTTTTTTTATCTGATTTTAATGTTATTAAGCCTGATTTTGGTCTTATTTTCTGGACAACTGTCATCTTCGGGTTATTCTGGTTATTGGTAGGTAAATTTGCTTTTGGCCCTATTAAAGAAGCTTTAAGAAAAAGAGAAGGAGATATTCAAGATGCTATCGATCAAGCAGCAAAAGCTCGTGAAGAAATGGCAAATTTGAAAGCAGAAAACGAAAAAATCTTAGCAGAAGCACGTGCAGAGCGTAGCCAAATCTTAAAAGATGCAAAGGAGGCAGGCGCAGCAACAGTAGAAGATGCAAAAAATAAAGCTAAAGAGGAAGCTCAGCGTATTGTCAACAATGCTAAGAATGAAATCGAAAATCAGAAGAAAGCTGCCGTTGCTGAATTGAAAAACATGACAGGACAGATGGCAATAACGATTGCTGAAAAAGTGCTTTCTAAAGAATTAGACAAAAGTGGTGAGCAGGAAAAGTTGGTTAACACACTAATCGACGAAATTAAATTAAACTAAAAATGACGTGTTCGTGTGCTCACGTGTTCATGCGTTAACGTGCCTTTTTGATAGCGCACATAACATGAACACGTGAACACATAAACACGTGAACACAATATTATGTCTGTAACAAGAATTGCTTCACGATACGCCAAATCTTTAATGGATCTCGCTCTTGAGCAAGGTACATTAGATCGTATATTGGCAGATGTTAATAGTTTGAAAGACTCCATGAGCAACCGTGATTTGTTTCTCATGTTGAAGAGTCCAATTATTAATGCTGGAAAGAAAAAAGATATTCTTAAAGCAATTTTCGGAGCATCTTTCGATCCATCAACCATGACATTTATGGATATTGTTGTTGGAAAAGGTCGGGAAAGTATTCTACCTGAAATAGCAGATGAGTTTTTGGAGTTGTATCGACAACATAAGAATATCACAAATGTAAAAGTAACTTCTGCTCAACCATTGTCAGAAGATGCTTTAAATAAAATTAAGTCGAAATTGACGGCTAGTGATTTGACAACCTCAGAAGTAGAAATTGAAACTTCTGTTGATCCATCATTAATCGGTGGGTTTGTGATTGAGATTGGAGATAAACTATATGATTCAAGCGTTGCTCACAAGCTGAACTTAGCTCGAAAAGAGTTTACCAATAACTGATAACTAACAAATTGCCTAGCAGTTTGTGTTGTAAAATAAATAATTCACATAATCTAAAATAGTAAATGATATGGTTGGTGTAAAACCTGATGAAATATCTGCAATATTAAAGCAGCAATTGTCTGGCTTCAATACTGCCGCCGAATTAGAAGAAGTAGGAACAGTGTTGCAAGTAGGTGATGGTATCGCACGTGTATATGGTCTGACTAATGTACAAGCGGGAGAGCTAGTAGAATTTGAAACTGGTGTGCAAGCGATTACTTTGAACCTTGAAGAAGACAACGTTGGGGTTGTATTGATGGGATCAAGTGCTGGTATTACGGAGGGATCTACCGTTCGTCGTACACGTCGTATTGCTTCTCTAGAAATTGGAGAAGAGTTCGTTGGTCGTGTTGTCAATCCACTTGGAGAACCTATTGATGGAAAAGGTGCTATTGGTGGTAAAAAATACGAAATGCCAATTGAGCGTAAAGCTCCTGGTGTGATCTATCGTGAACCAGTTGCCGAACCACTTCAAACGGGTGTAAAGGCAATTGATGCTATGATTCCTATTGGTCGAGGTCAACGTGAGTTGATTATTGGTGACCGTCAAACAGGAAAAACGGCGATTGCTATTGATACGATTATCAATCAAAAAGAATTTTACGAAAGAGGCGAAACGGTATATTGTATATATGTAGCTTCTGGACAAAAAGCATCTACTGTTGCTCAGGTGGCTAAAACCTTAGAAGAAAACGGTGCGATGGCTTATACCGTAATTGTTTCTGCATCGGCTTCTGATCCAGCAGCATTGCAATATTATGCACCATTTACAGGGGCAGCTATTGGAGAATTTTTCCGTGATACAGGTCGTCCAGCATTGATCGTTTATGATGATTTGTCAAAGCAAGCGGTAGCATATAGAGAGGTGTCGTTACTTTTACGTCGTCCTCCAGGGCGTGAAGCATATCCTGGGGATGTATTCTACTTACACTCTCGTTTGTTAGAGCGTGCAGCAAAGATCATCAACGATGATAAAATTGCAAATGATATGAATGACCTTCCTGAATCTTTGAAAAAGGCAGGAATCGTTAAAGGTGGTGGTTCATTAACGGCACTTCCAATCATCGAAACGCAAGCAGGTGACGTATCTGCTTATATCCCAACTAACGTAATTTCGATTACAGATGGTCAGATTTTCTTGGAATCTAACTTGTTTAATGCTGGTATTCGTCCTGCCATTAACGTAGGTATCTCGGTATCTCGTGTAGGAGGAAATGCTCAGATCAAGTCGATGAAAAAAGTATCTGGTACCTTGAAGTTGGATCAAGCACAATACCGTGAATTAGAGGCTTTCGCTAAATTTGGTTCTGACTTAGATGCAGCAACTAAAGCTGTATTGGACAAAGGTATGCGTAACGTGGAAATCTTGAAGCAAGCGCAGTATTCACCAGTTCCAGTAGAAAAGCAAGTAGCGATTATCTATTTAGGTACAAAAGGTTTATTACGTGATGTGCCAGTGGATAAAGTAAAAGATTTTGAAGAAAACTTCCTAACGACTTTGGAGCAAAAACACCCAGAAGTGTTAGCTACATTTAAAGCAGGAAAGTTGGATAAAGATGCAACGAAAGCTGTCGAGGTACTAGCAGCAGAAATTTCAAAGCAATATAAATAA
>JAHDFQ010000040.1:0-5039 GCA_020628085.1 Saprospiraceae bacterium | reverse complement strand
ATGGGTGCAAACTTAAAAGAAGTACGGGAACGGATTAAATCCGTAAAATCAACACAGCAAATCACCAAAGCCATGAAAATGGTATCGGCTGCCAAGCTACGTCGTGCGCAACAAGCCATTCAACAAATGCGTCCTTACGCAGATAAGTTAAATGAAATGTTGGTGAGTATTCTTTCAAATTTAGAAGGGGATGCGGCAACGTCATATGGAGTAGAGCGTGAGGTGAAAAATCCTGCGGTGGTGGTCGTAACTTCCAATAGAGGACTCTGTGGGGCTTTCAATACCAATGTAATCAAAGCCGCTGTTGCCAAAATCGAACAAGATTTTGAAGCACAACGAGCAGCAGGTAATTTGACCATAATTTGTATTGGGAAAAAAGGATACGATTACTTTAAGAAACGTTATTCAGACTGTACGATCGTTAATGATTATGTGAATTTATTTAGCGATCTAAGTTTTGATAATGTCTCTACGGTATCTCAATTATTGATGGACGGCTTCAAAGATGAAAGCTACGATGCTATATTTGTATCGTATGGTCGTTTCCGAAATGCAGCTGTACAATTTGCAGAAGTAGATCAGTTCTTACCTGTTCCAAAAATGGAAAAGTCAGAAGATGATAAAGCGATTCGGGCAGATTATATATTTGAACCAAGTAAAGAAGAATTACTGGATCATTTAGTACCTAGCATTCTACAAACGAAGTTCCAAAAATACCTTTTAGATACACACGCTTCTGAACACGGTGCTCGTATGACAGCCATGGAAAAAGCGACAGAGAACGCAGAAGATATGATGAAAGAATTGAAAATTTCTTACAACAAAGCTCGTCAAGAAGCGATTACGAGAGAGTTGTCGGAAATCGTTGGTGGAGCTGCTGCGCTCGAAGGATAAAATAAACGCGGCGTTTCGACGTCAAAAAACATATAAGCCATCTATTTGTGAAAGCAAGTGGATGGCTTTTTTTGTATATTAGATGAAGATAAATCAAAATCAAATAATATGAAAAAGATAAGTCTATTTTTGATATTAATTATTATCACATCTAACTTTATTCCTACAATGAGTATCGACGTATTTCATTATCAAACAAAGAATAATGAATTTCAAGATGCGGTCGTACCAAGTAAAGGGCGTTCTTATGAAGGAATCATAACAAGGTTTGATGTCTTCAAAGAAGATAATCCTCAACATAAAGATTTAGTACTTTATAGAACGTTTGAACGGCCACTTTGGAAGTTTTGGAAATGGAAGGAATATTTACTGAATCCAATATGGAAGCATCCTTTTTATCTTAAAAGCGAATAACAATTTCTACTTTTCGGTTGGCATAACGGTTATGTTCAGTGTCATTGTTAAATGTGTTTTTTGAACTGCCATACGCAAAAACCTCAATCTGATGTTCTGGTATTCCATTATTGAGGAATACCTTTTTTACGCTATTTGCTCGGTTGGCAGATAAATTTTGATTAAACGAATCACTCCCTACATTATCAGTGTGTCCGTGTATTTCGATGGTATAATTGGTATGATCTTCTAAATATTTGATGATCTGTTTTATTTTATCAATTGCTGTTTTATCAATTTCTGAAGAATTAGAAGCAAATAAAATCTGTTTATCAGTTATTGTGAGTTTGGGTACTGATTCATTTGTGGTTTCTTCAGGATGATTATTGATCTTTGTAATACTAATAGCATCAAAGAAAAAGTAAGACCACAACGTCTTATAACCATTGTATGATGCTAATGAATGATAACTTGCTCCCATAAATCCGCCAATCGTTATATATTGTTCACCTCCCTTGGCAGTGTATTCGTTTTCAATTTGTTGCCATTCACCATTTGAAGATATAACTTTAGTTTTGGCTCTTAAAGGAAGAAAAGGAACTCTACTAGCACATAGTGAGTCAATTTCAACTTTATCAGAAGAAAGTAAAATACCAATATCCGTCATATCATACATATCATCCATTTCCAGATTAGCCATTCTAACTTGTACCTTAATACGGTAAGTAATACCTTTTTCAAGAGGTACAGTTAAAGTTCCTCTGATAAATTCTCTTATTTTGCAGTTCCAAATATTAGCACCATGTACTAAAAGTAAACCAACAGTTTGATTTCCATCAAAAGGATCAATGGACTTGCATAGCCCAAAGTTCAAATTATCATCGGGTTTTATAACATCATATAGATCAGGTGTTCCATGAACGTTGATCCATGTTCCTATTTCGAGCTTATGTTGGACAGATTCAAATCCAGGATCAATAACTAAATTTTGAGCATGAAGGGATAAAAAGTTTAATGTGAAGCTAAAAATAAGGATTGGCAGTACTCTGTTCATAATATTTTAGGTTAGAAGTTAATGAATGATTTTTGGTTACTCTCCATCCTCCCACTCAAATGTATTTATCATATGTACCATATCTTGTTTTAAAAATTCATAAATGGGTGCAAGCGAATCGGGCTGTGCTTTGTCTTTTACATAAAGTGATGCTCGAAGGAAATGCGTGGTACTATCTGTCAAATAAAACTGAAAAGGGGAGGCAACCGAGCCCTGCACATCAAAAAGATACCCCGAAACATTATTGGGTTTTTGAATAGGAATGCTTTCGATATAATCGGCTCGAACGTTGTGTTTATTAGTCAGGGCATAGGCATCGGAAATAATTTTATCAAACGTTTCCTCTTTTCCTACTTCAATATAGCTACAATGAATCGTAGCGTTTAAATCAGGAACTTGTAAGTCAAACCAGCATGGATTAGACGGTTTTTCATCGAAAAACAGTGTATCTTGAATAACATTCACATAGGTCGGATATTCAAATGAAAATTGACAATAATCCTTATCAAATGCCTGATATGCTTTTTCTGGAAATACGATTTTAGGGTAAGCACGAGGTTTTGGAGTATAGGCGACGGGTTCGCTGCAACTCGAAAAAATAATCGCACTGAAAAGTATTCCAAATAAGCAAGAGAGAATGAATTTCATAAAAAGAATTGAATATATAAATACCGTATTACAAAAATAAGTTGAAGTTTGTATTACAGCCTTTAGGCTGTCAAGTCGCTCATTGCGTATGTTTACAGTCTAAAGGCTGTATTACGATTTTTAAATATACTTTTGTTAGAAGGTAATAAATATCAGTTTATATCGTAACGTCGCTGACTGATATGATCGTACAAAGTAAGGTATAAAAATTTGCTTAAACCGCAAATCCATTCAACTTCAAATCCAAATACTGTTCGACCATTTCTTTTAAGGTTAGGTTATTTTGTTCTAAAAAATCAGGATTGGTCAATAGATCAAATATAAAATGTCGATCTTCTGCTATCAGCAAAGCCGTATGAATGGCCTTAAACTCTCCTGCATCAATGCCCTTTTGATAATATAATCCTAGATGTTGAACGATATTTTGTAAAAATAACTCAATCATATTCCAATGTATGGGTGAGTGACGTTTTAAATCTGATAAGAAAAGATTAGAAACATCAGCCAGTTGTAGCGTAATATGCTGAAAAAAATCATTATATCGTTGTCGATAAGAAAGGGATTCATCTTTCAAAATAGCTTCATACCCTCTCGCATTTTCTAGCTTGTGTAATAATGATAAGGCAATGATCTCGTCTTTTGATTCAAAATATTCATATAAAGTCGATTTACTTTTCCCCAGCCATTTAGCCATTTTATTGATGGTCATACCTTTAACACCATGAGTTTGAAAGTAAGGAAATAGTGCCATTGCCCATTCCTGTTTTTTGTCGGTGTCTTGATGTCGATCTTTTGCAACGGCTTTTCGCCCCATATAATAGTATTCTATTTCAAATAATATCCAAAGATACCATAAATCAAACTATTTTGAACTTTGTAGTTTGATTTATTGCGAATATTATTTATCTTCGTTTATGAATCGAACTAAAAATGACGACTTAGTACGATTTTAAAAATGATACATACTTAAAATATAGCCAGATGAAAGATTTAAAATATTTACTCGCTTACATTGTCCCTTTTAGTGCTATTTACGGAGTTGCTACAGGAGGTTGGTGGTCATACACAGCTGTTGTTGTTGGTTTTGTTTTAATACCAATTTTGGAGCAATTTGTCGTGCCTCAATCGACGGCTAACTTATCACAGACAGACGAAACTGTTAAGTTATCTAATCGGTTTTTTGATATTCTACTATATTTAAACTTACCTATTTTATTTATCTTACTTTGGATTTATTTTTCTCAAATTGCGACGGGAACATTGGCTACCTACGAATTAGTAGGCATGACGTTTAGTGTGGGAATTATCGTCTCTATTTTAGGGATTAATGTAGCACATGAACTCGGACATCGGAATACAAAATACGAGCAATGGATGTCAAAAACCATGTTATTATCTGCCCTATACATGCACTTTTTTATAGAACATAATAAAGGACATCATAAAAATATTGCGACAGATTTAGATCCTGCTTCTTCACGTAAAAATGAAATTGTCTATACCTTTTGGTTTCGATCAGTGATTGGTGGCTATTTGAGTGCTTGGCGCATCGAAAATAAACGCTTACAAAAAGCAGGAAAAGCCATCGTGAGTATTTATAATGCAATGATTCATTACCATATTATTCAAGCAGCTTACTTGATCGGGATTGGTTTATATTTTGGTTGGGCAGTGGTACCTTATGCTATTGGTGTGGCAGTCATCGGCTTTTTATTACTAGAATGTATCAATTATGTAGAACATTACGGTTTACGCAGAAAGAAAATGCCTTCGGGACGCTATGAGCCAGTTAGTGAACTACATTCTTGGAACTCCGATCATGAGCTAGGACGTATTTTTTTATATGAATTAACACGCCATTCAGATCACCATTTCAAAGCCAATCGTAAATACCAAATTCTCCGTCATTTTGATGAAAGTCCGCAGTTACCGTTAGGTTATCCTGCTTCGGTTTTATTGTCCTTAGTGCCGCCATTGTGGTTTAAGGTGATGAATCCGAAGGTGGAAGCGATAACGGGGTAGTATTTTAAAAATGGAAATGAGGCTAACG
>JAHDFQ010000039.1 GCA_020628085.1 Saprospiraceae bacterium | reverse complement strand
ATACAGCAGGTTTTATTATTGTGTATCCACAAGCTAGACCTGATCCTAATGATGGTAAACAATATTGCTTTACACTTAGAAAATGTACAAAATATCTAAATTTATAAATTCTACAGAATTTCAAATGCAAGATACTTTCAAAGTGCCTTGCATTTTGCATTATAGAAAACCCAAATGAATAACAAGTCTATTACTTTAGAAATTTCGTACATTTGGTTATTCCTTCATTTAATTCTTTTAATATATAAATGCTTTGCATAGCCGAAAAACCCTCCGTCGCTCGTGAGATCGCCTACATCATAGGTGCAAAATCTCGAAAAGATGGCTATTTTGAAGGAAATGGCTATCAAGTGACGTGGACATTTGGGCATTTGTGTACCCTCAAAATGCCAGAAGATTATCAAGCCGATTGGAAGAAATGGGATTTGAATATTCTGCCCATGATGCCCGAAAAGTTTGATGTCAAGCTGATTGGAAATAAAGGCGTGAAAAAGCAATTTGGAACGATCAAAAAACTATTAAAACAAACCAAAACTGTTATAAACTGTGGTGACGCAGGACAAGAAGGAGAATTGATTCAACGTTGGGTATTAAAACACGCTAAGTATAAAGGACAAGTCCTGCGCTTATGGATTTCGTCTTTGACACCCGAAGCCATACGTAACGGATTTAAAAACTTAAAACCTGCCAGCGAGTTTGATAATCTATATTATGCAGGTAGTTCACGCGCTGTAGGCGATTGGTTATTGGGCATGAATGCCACTCGTTTATATACACTTAAATATGGTGGATTCAAACAAGTATTGTCCATCGGACGGGTACAAACACCGACCTTAGCAATGTTGGTCGCTCGACATTTGGAAATTATCAATTTTGTACCCAAACCTTATTGGGAGTTACATACTTTGTATAGAGACGTACTTTTTCAGTGTACTAAAGGAAAATTTGATAAAAAAGAAACAGGAGAAGCACTTCTACAACAGGTTACGGACAAACCATTTACCGTTACTTCCTACCAAAAGAAAAATGGGGTAGAACTGCCTCCGAGTTTATTTGATTTGACGAGTTTACAGGTATTTTGTAATAAACGCTTTTCGTTTTCTGCCGATCAAACGCTTAAAATTGTTCAAAAGCTATATGAGCAAAAAGTGGTGACCTATCCACGTGTAGACACTACGTATTTACCCAATGATGTATATCCTAAAATTGGTGGAATACTTGGAAAAATGAATCAATATAGTCAATTTACAAAACCACTTTTGGGAAAACCCATCCGAAAATCATCTAAAGTTTTTAATGATAAAAAAGTAACCGATCACCATGCGATCATTCCGACTGGTTTTGAGAAAAATCTAGTTGGACACGAGCAAAAAGTCTATGATGCCATTGCTCGAAGATTTATTGCAGCATTTTACCCAGACTGTAAAGTGGCTCGTGCGACCGTCACTGGTGAAGTTGATAAAATCGAATTTAAGGCCACGGGAAAAGAAATTTTGAGTCCTGGTTGGCGGGTATTGTATCCTAAACCAGTTAAAAAGACCAATACGAATCCATCAATAGATACAAATTCCAAAAAGAAAGAAGAGGAACGAATTTTACCTGCTTTTACCAAAGGTGAAACAGGGCCGCATGATCCTACTTTATTGGAAAAAATGACTAAACCACCCAAGTATTATACAGAGGCAACCTTACTTCGAGCGATGGAAACAGCCGGAAAGCAAGTGGACGATGAAGAGTTAAGAGAACTAATGAAAGCTAATGGGATTGGGCGCCCGTCAACTCGTGCTGCAATTATTGAAACCTTATTTAAACGAAAATATATCACCCGAAAGAAAAAGAATTTGATTCCAACAGATATGGGTATTCAGCTGATAGATCGAATTGAAAACGATTTATTGAAATCTGCGGAATTAACGGGTCAATGGGAACGACAATTGCGAGATATTGCATCTGGAGAATATAAAGCAGGGCTATTCATAAAGGATATGAAAAATATGGTTGCTAATTTGGTACAAGAAGTTAAAACGGCACCTTATAAACCCAAATTGGTTACTTCTAACTCTTCTTTTACGTCTAAATTTGGGAACAAACAACGAAAAATTTCCAATGCTCCCTTAAAGGGAAGAACTAAATCTTCAATTTCGACAAAAACGTTATCTAAAAAAAGTGTGGTTGGACAAACTTGTCCTAAATGTAGAACAGGAGAACTGATTAAGGGAAAAACGGCTTATGGATGTAGTAACTGGAAAACAGGCTGTTCGTTTCGTTTACCCTTTAAAGTTCAAAATAAAGCTATTTCTGAAAATCAGTTATTACGTTTAATTGCAAAAGGGTCAACTGTTCAATTAAAGGGATTTGAATATGAAGGATCAAAAACAAGCGGAAAGGTGATCTTAGATCGACAATTTGAAGTTAAATTTATACCCGCTCAGGAACAGTCAGAGTCTAGGACAAAATCTTTGGTAGTACCAAAAAAGAATCCTACCTCCAAGAAAAAACCGTTGTGTCCTAAGTGTGGTATTGGGCACATTGTTAAAGGAAAAACCGCCTATGGATGTAGCAATTGGAAAACAGGTTGTACCTTCAAAATGACCTTTGAAGAAATTAGAACAAAAGCCAATGGACGTGCATTAACTAAGGAGTTTGTGTTGCGACTTCTTGGAGAATCAAATTAAATTTTGAGATTTGTATCATAAGGAAAGTTTTTTTCGTTTTAGTTGTTTATATTGCAATCTAGAATTTTATACCTACTTATAAACAAACTAAATTCACTTCTACTCATCTAATTTATCAGCGTCAAGCTCTTCAATTTAATCTGTAGATATCAATAAACCTTAAAATCAAAGTATCAATATCCCAAGATACTTAGAAGCAATCTTTTATTATATTTTACATTGATGATTAAAACGCATCAATGCATGTACTGCATGATGCATTGTCTAAAAACACCATTATGAGGAGTGAAGCGGTTAAGTTTAATACAAAACACCAGCCCGAGTTTTTTAAAACAGTTGTAAAACGTGTCAATCAACACTTTAAAAGTACCAATCAATCCAAAAATGCCAATGGAATGATGGTTTTTAAGACTATTTTTATGTGTTGCTTATATTTTATTCCTTTTATATTCATCGTTACTAACGTCGTAACTACTACATGGGGCAACGTTTTTATGTGGATTTTAATGGGTTTTGGGATGTCAGGCATTGGTTTATCGGTCATGCACGATGCCAATCATGGATCCTATTCCAGAAATAAAAGTATCAATCATGCTATCGGTTTATTGATTAATTTTATTGGTGGGTATCATATAAATTGGAAGATTCAACATAATGTATTACATCATTCATTTACCAATATTGAAGGACTGGATGATGATATTTCTAAGAATAATACGCTTCGTTTGTCTCCACATCAGGATCGAAAATCTTTTCATAAATATCAAATATTTTACGCTCCTCTACTGTATAGTATTTTGTCATTATATTGGTTTTTAGGAAAAGATATTGAACAGGTCGTGAAGTATAGTAAGGAAAATTTAGTTCAAGAACAAGGTTTATCTTTTAAAAGGGCTGCTTTTGAAATTTTCTTGACCAAACTTGGTTATGTAGGTTTATTTATTGTACTGCCGATGATTTTTGCTTCGGTAGCTTGGTGGCAGAGCCTATTGGGCTTTCTATTGATGCACGCTATTTGTGGACAGGTATTGGCATTGATTTTTCAATGTGCGCATATTATTGAAGAAACTGATTTTTTTGAGCCCAGCAAGACGGGAAGCATGGAAAATAATTGGGCGATTCACCAAATGCGAACTACTGCTAATTTTGCCAATGATAATGCAGTCTTTTCTTGGTTTATTGGCGGGTTAAATTATCAAATAGAACATCATTTATTTCCAAATATTTGTCATGTACACTATCGTGATATTTCCAAGATTGTAAAATCAACAGCAGAAGAATATGGCGTTCCATACAATCATCATCCTACTTTTTCAGGTGCCTTAAAAAGCCATTTTTCAGTTTTGAACCGTTTGGGAGTAGGAGCGATTTAGACTAAATATTTCCAGATTTGTGAGTTATAAAATATTTACAAAAACAAAACATTCTCTTTAAGGGCTGTAATCTCAATGTAAGTATCGGGTTATTGAATGTATTACAATTTCGTATTTGGCTTAAAAATTGACTTTGTAATTATTATCCTCCAAGTTGCAGGTTACATTAGAATATATAGTTAATTCAAGTTTTGGATTATGTTCTTGAGAAATAAAAAGCCGTGTCTTTGGCAGATAGGCGTCCATTTTTGATTCATTTACTCATTTTATTGAGGTGAATTCACTTTTTCTCAAAAACATCCTTGCTCGTCGGGCAGGCGGGCTTCTTTTCATTCCATTATCTACAACTTGGGTTAGTCATATTAAGACTGACTATCATCTCATTACCGTATTTCTTATTTAAAAATTAAAAAACTATGAGTAAATTTATAGTCACTGGAGGTGCAGGTTTTATTGGGTCTCATTTAGTTGATTTTTTATTGTCACAGAAACATGAGGTAATAGCCATAGATAATCTTACGACTGGAAACATATCAAACTTAAAGCAAGCCAGTAAATATTCAACATTTCGTTTCTTAAAATCTGATCTTAAAGCTGTTGATTACGGTACACTTTTAGAGAAAGGAGATACTATCATGCACTTGGCAGCTACAGTTGGTGTTAAAAAAGTTTGTGAAGAAACTTTGGAAACTTTTGATAATAATTTTCAAGGAACACAAATTTTGTTAGATGCAGCAGTCAAAAAAGATTGCCAATTTTTGTTTACTAGTACTTCAGAAGTATATGGCGATAAAAAAGAAGCCATGAAAGAAACGGATTATAGCCAAATGTATGTAACGCATGGAGGACGATGTGCCTACACTTTATCTAAATTCTGTGGAGAGTTTTTATGTTTGGCCTATCATGAAAAATATAATTTAAAAGTAGTCATCACTCGTCTTTTCAATACCATTGGAGCTAGGCAAAGACCGGAATATGGAATGGTTGTCCCAAAATTTGTAGAAAGTACAATTTTGAAAAACCCTATCACCGTTTTTGATGATGGAAAACAAACTCGCTCATTTTGTGATGTTTCAGATACTGTCAGTGCCTTGTCTGCTTTGATTCAGGCAGATCATACGAATGGAGAAATATTTAATATAGGAAACTCAGAGCCTGTAGAAATATTAGAATTAGCAGAATATATTCTTTCTATCAATCAGTCGGATACAGCCATTGAATTTCAACCCCTTCCAGATGGCAGAGACCAAAATAAGGATATAAAAGATCGTTGTCCGTCTCTAGACAAAATATTCGATTATATAAATTGGAAACCAAAATATCATTGGACAGAAGCAGTTAAAAGAACCAATGACTACTATCTTTCTGTTTTATCTCCTAATAATAGCGATTCAATAAATTAGTTGGTTTTATAAATAGGAATCAATGACAAATGTATTTAGTATAGATTTGGAAGAATGGTTTTGTTCACATAATTTGCAAGAACGTATTCAATATCAAGATTGGGAGTATCTGGAATCTCGCGTCGAACAAAATACATATTTTTTACTAGATTTATTGGATGAATTTGAAGTAAAAGCAACTTTCTTTGTTCTAGGATGGATAGCAACACATTATCCAAAATTAGTTAAAGATGTAGCTAAAAGAGGACATGAAGTAGCTTCACATGGTTATGCACATCAATTAGTCTTTGATCTCAAACCTACTATATTTGATGAGGATATTGGACACTCCATTGCGATTTTAGAAGATTTAACAGGTTTGCCTGTCAATACATATCGGGCACCAGCTTTCAGTATTACTAAAAAAAATCTGTGGGCGTTGGATGTTTTAGAAAAAAATGGAATTCAAATAGATAGCTCCGTTTATCCTTTAACATATCATCCAGATTATGGAATGAGTGATTCGCCTTTATTACCTTATCAAATTACAGATAATTTACTAGAAATTCCGCTCAGTTGTGTTACATATGGTCAATACAAAATACCTTGTAGTGGGGGAGGATATTTCAGAATATTACCCTATTGGTTGTATCGTAAAATGATAAAACGCTTACATCAACAAGGCCGATCATTAATATTTTACTTTCATCCTTGGGAGATTGATACTGAAACACCAAGCATTAAACTAAGTCGAAAGGCTGCGTTTCGACATTATACGAATTTGGGTACAACAAAGGATAAACTTAGACTCTTGTTAAGTGAATTTAAGTTTTCTACTTTGAGCGACTTTATTTCAAATTATAAAAACAATAAAGAGGCAATATGAGCAATATTGTTACCAACCAGTTTAATCTTGGAATACGATTTTACCTCACAATAAGAAAATTCATAGAACTTGTTGTTGTGCTATTGACAGCACCGATAAGTCTATTATTGGGCGTTGTTATTGCAATAGCTATTAAAATAGATGATGGTGAGGCGGTTTTTTTTATTCAAAAAAGAGTAGGTAAGAACGGAATACCATTTCAAATGCTAAAGTTTAGAACGATGATAGTCCGTCAAAAAGAAGGATTTCGGTTGGAACAAAAAGAGGATACTCGAATTACTAAAATTGGAAAGTTATTACGACGATTCAGATTGGACGAACTGCCACAATTACTTCATCTGCTTTCTGGTAAAATGAACTTTATTGGGCCACGACCAGTACCTTTTGAATTGTATGCACACTATCAAAAAAACATAAAAGATTACGATACCCGTCATCAAGTATCTCCAGGTATAACTGGTTGGGCGCAGGTTAAACTGGGATACACCAATTCAACAGAAGGCGAACGGAAAAAGGTAGCTTTAGATAATTACTATATTCAAAACATTGGTCTTTTATTGGATTTATTGATTTTGTGGAAAACACTATTCACTCGTGATTAAAATTAATAAAGATTACACAAAAAAGACCCCATAAGTTACTTATGAGGTCAATTGTTCTACAAAGGAGAACGGTCATCATTCTACTATCAATTATAAAGCTATTTTTATTTGACGATTAATTTTTTAGTAATCGTTTCTTTATTATTCGATACTTGCACAAAGTACATACCTGGTATCCATTGGTGAACGTTGAAAGAAGCATTGCTTTCAAACAACTGCTGTGTTAGAATGATCTTACCAGAAACGTCTGTTACTTGTAATAAATTTTGATTGTCGTCGTCGAAACGGAAACGCACATTCACCAAGTCGGTACTCGGATTCGGAAATACTTTTAAATCTAATTTCGGGGTCTGCTCTGCTGCTATTTCTGTAGGAGCATTCAATGATTCTAAAGCAATAATATCGTTTTGCTCATGGAGATTGAGGTTAGATGTACAACCGTGAATCACCACATCATCAATGTATATTTTGTCGTTATTAGAGGATGCATCGCATCTAAATCTAAGTCGAGTATTGCTCGTAAAAGACCCCATGATGGTAACAGATTCATTGTAACGAGTACTGTTTTGGAAATCTATAGTATAAACCCAATCTTCTACCGTGGTATAGGTTGCTCCATTATCGTAAGAAATTTGTAACCAAAAATCTTCCAAATAATTATCAAAACTTTTGGTGACGAAAGAAAAATCGACGGTTAGTTCTTCATATTCAGATAAGTCCATGCTCACCGTGGTCATTTTGGAACTTCCAGAATTGTCTCGGAGTCGAACGCTATAATTTCCTGTATTTGCTCGTTGAGCATTTAATATTTTGAGTGCATCGGAACCACCATCAATCCACATACCCCATCCATTTTCAAAGCTTTCTTCATCAATCAATTCATAGGTACACTCACCTGCACAAGGAGCACAGCTTCCGCCGCAATCTATATCCGTTTCGTCACCATTTTGAATACCATCGTCACAAGTAGAAACCATACCATTATTGATACAGAAAGTGTTGGAGGTTTCATATTCAAACTCACCACCAGTAGAAATAATAAAACCCGATCCTGTCAAAACGTAGGATCCATTTCCATAATTACAACACATACCATCACCAAAAGCATCTTCTACAATAAACGTGTAGCAACCGTCTTCCAAACAAAAATCTTCTTCGACCATTTCTTCCTGATTTTGGTAGCCTTCACCAATGTCCAATATGTTTCCTTCTGAGTCTTCTAAACTCCAACTGGTTTCACTCGGAAAACCATCAAAGGTCAACGATAAGTTTATAGGATAATCTTCACAAGGGGCAGCTTCGCAAGGCGGACAATTCAATCCACCACAATCAACACCAGTTTCATCGCCATTCTGAACTCCATCGTTGCAAGTTGGCTGTTCTCCATCTGTCAAACAGAATGTGATAACCTCTTGATAATCAAAATTTCCACCAGCGGCTAAAATATTTCCGTCGTGCGTAAACTGATAACCGCCTTGACCATAATTGCAACAAATACCATCACCATAATGATCGTTAATTTCAAACGTATAGCAGCCATTAGGTAAACATAATTCTTTTTGAATCATCGTTCCAGCTTGACCATTCTGATATGTTCCACCACTTTCTAATACCGTATTATTGGCATCTTTGATCGCCCAAGTAGTTTCTGTGCCGTAATTATCTAAAACCAAATCAAAGAAAACAATCTTTCCATCACAATCAGGCGTGTTGTCTGTTGGAATAGTAAAACTTTCTCTAGCACCACCTGGCGCAAACAATGCTCGCATTCGATTTTTCTGACCAGTTGTAAATATATTCATACAAGCATCATGCGAATAATCCATGAAATTCTGAACCATATCCGTAGAACCACATGAAATATGACCTAAATTACATCCGTAGTTTGGAGCATCAGAAAGCGGTGTATCCATGACATTATCGTCCGAACCACAACCAACATTTCCCCAAATATCATTTAGGTTTAACCAGTGTCCAACTTCTTGTGTACCAGATCGACCTAGATCAAAAGGTGCTTGCGCCGTACCTATACTTCCAACTCTTCGATAGTCTAAAACTACACCATCCGTCGATGGATTACCTCCTGGATATTGAGCATAGCCCTGTAAACCACCACTCATTTTACCTATCCAAATATTCAAATATTTATCGCTTGGCCATGCGTTTGTTCCTCCATATGCCTGGAATTTAATGTTATCATTCGTTCCAAAAGCAGAAACGGAAGTTGGTCTTCTAGTGATTCCGTTCGTTGGTGCACCATTTGGATCAATTGTAGCGAGATAGAACTCAATTTTAGTGTCGGCTGCTTGTGACCAAACATTGTCTGCATCTGCGTTCATTCTTCGGTAGTCTTCGTTTAGCACTTGGATTTGTGATGCTATTTGTGCAGCACTAATATTTTGTGATGATTGACCATATACCACATGAAATACCACAGGAATATAAATAATGTCATCGGTTCGCTGTCCATCGCTGATCCATTCTTGTGTATGGCGTTCAATTTCTTCAAGTGCTGTAGCTCTATTAGCATCTGCAAGGATTTGATCGTTCAGATACAAACTAGTGCCACTAGATCGTTGTTGAGCCTGAATGGATACTGTTGCTAATGTTAGTAAAATAAAAATTAAAAGTAGTTGCCCTTTTTTCATAATAAATAATGTTTTCAAACTAGGTCTAGTTAATATTAAAAGCTTTAAAAATTGATATACAAATTCTAGTAGCTGTGCTTACATTTATAATGTGCAGCTATTCAATGATTATAAATTGCAAATGATTTTGAAAATTAGACACTACATTGTAGTGCTTAAACACTTCCTGTTAAGCAATTTATTAGGTTTGAAAACCTAAGGGAGAAACCAATTGGATTTATGTATATTAAAAAAATATAATCATAAATACCTGTTAAAATTTGGATACAAAAGAGCGGTAAGAGAATCGAAGTATGAAATGTGATTATTTACTTCTTCGGATTCTATTTTCTTTTTTTAAGATTTACGTATTTAGTGTTTAGTTGTCTTTTGTACAGGACTAAAGTATGTATTTCGTAAGGATACTGTTATTTACGGATTTCATTATTGTGATGTATCAAATTGTGATATTATAATGGATGCTTATTTGTTATTCAATGGGTTTAAATTGATAAGAAATTGTAACTTGGATGAATTTAGGAGTTGTTTAAATTATTGATAATCAGTTATTAATATGATTTTTGTGTTTAGGTTAGATTTTTAGTACAGAAAAGTGAATTTTATGATTTATGATTTTTTGAAATCGTTTTGTGACAATTTTACTTAAATTTTAGATAATTTTTTTATAGAAATAATTGATTTTTACAAGAATAAATATCGAAACCTGTAATATAGCCTTCAGGCTGTAAACGTAAAAATAGAGCGACTTGACAATTCGAAGGTTATCTTACAAATTACAACTGATTTTAGTTACAGTATAGTGTACTAATACTATAAATATTGAACTCAAAATGAATAGCTACTTCGTAAAAGTATTTCCTTTTAATAATTTTAAGTCTGAACATGGGCCAAATTGGTTTACACCATTTTTATCAATCAACCACCAGCCATCTTTGTTTTTAACCAAGGCAAATCCCGCTATAAAATCCATCGCATTATCATAAACTAAAGGAATCGCCACCAGTCCCGAAGTATTTAAAAATCCATAGCCGTTATAACCTTTTGGTGGATAAATATCTTTCACCCGTGCCAATCCATCTGAAAAGTCGTAGGCACGATCAAAAGTGTAGGTCAATAATTCTTTTCCATTCCTATCAATATAATAATAGCGTTTATGATCCATTTTAACCCAAGTATATCCGTTTGAAAAATTTCCCACCCGTTCATAACCTGCTGGAATGACTATATTATTTTGTTCATCTTTAAAACCCCAATAATTCATTTCTTTATAAGACTTTAAACTACTTGAAAAAGGCGAGGAGTTAGGATAAAGCAACTCTAAATCATTGGAAGGATAAAATTGACCCAATGTATCTATATAGCCCAGTTGATTATTTTCAACCCAAGGAAATAAAGGTGATTGAGCAGTTAATGAGGTTGGTATAATAAATAAAGCTAGAAATAGGCTACTGTAATACATAAATTTCACCCTCTTTTTTACCATTTGCATATTGAATAGTTTGTCGGATACGAATTCCATTTTCATTATATTGATTATTGATGGTTCGGTGCGGTTGATGGTTCAACAATTCCTCTATTTTAACAATCTGTCCTTTTTTGTTGTATGTGAACTTTTCATCAAGGTATTCCGAATCAACAATGGTGGTAGATTGTACGCACCGACCTTGTGCATCTTCTATATTGGTTTCTTTTAAAATTTCTTTATTAGCTGTATCATAGTAGGTAATGACGGTGGTGTTAGAAGTAGGATATTGATAAAGAGTTTTGTTTTCTTGAGTTATTTCCTCAAACTCTAAATCCTCATACAACCGCAATGTTTCAACTACTTGTTGATTATTATTGTAAGTATATTTATAATGACGACGATGCGTGAGATCACCGTTTTTTTGATAAATATCTACCCATTTAATTTTATCATTTTCGTTGTACTCATAACGATAACTGCCCCATTTTCCAGTAAGATTATTTCCAAATAATTCTCCCGTCAAACGTCCTTGTTCATCGTAATTATATTCAGACACCAAATCATAAGGAAACTCCACAAAAAATGTTTTTACTTTTTTTTTCAAAAGATCATTCTCATAGGCTTGGTCAATAGCATATAAACGTTTTCCATCTTCATTATAAGTGGTTTTAAGATGTAAAAGATTATTTTTATAAACCTCCGTGCGCATCAAATGGCCTTTAGAATTATCTGGTTGGAGTTTATATACTTGATAAGTTTGTCCTGTGACTGTACCAATAATAAAGTAAAAAAAAGCCCAAAAAAGTAATCGCATTATTGAAAGGTCTGATGATTAATAAGTAAGGGGTACTAAAAAAATGGGCAAAAATTTTGAGATCAAAAAAATGCTGAACCTGCCTGCCGCAGGCTGGAGAGCCGCAGAATAAGGCGTCTGAAGTATTATTTTGATCTCTTTCGGGAAAATTTTCTGCCCGTTTTTTCCCCTAGAACTACTTAATAGAGGGTCTAACAACATATCTTGCCGCTTTGTTTATAAAGAAAATTAGTGTTCTTTGAAGAAAAATAGAAATTTATAGTGTAGATGTTTTTGCATTTTAGTTTTTAGCTTAAATTTGTCTCGAACATAAAAAAATATGCCATGTCAAGAGTATTAATTATTGGTGCAGGTGGAGTAAGTCGAGTTTGTACATACAAGTGTGCGCAACATCCAGATGTATTTTCTGCCATTATGGTCGCTAGTCGTACCAAATCAAAATGTGATCAAATTGCAGCAGATATTGCAAAAGATATAGGACGAGACGATATTGAAACAGCAGCAATCGACGCAGAGGATGTCCCTGCTTTGGTTGCCTTAATTCGATCGTTTAAACCCGATTTGGTTATTCATTTGGCGTTACCATATCAGGATTTGACGATTATGGATGCTTGTTTGGAAGCAGGTGTGCATTACTTGGATACGGCAAATTATGAACCGAAAGATGAAGCTAAATTTGAGTACAGTTGGCAATGGGCATACCAAGATCGGTTTAAGGAAAAGGGATTATTAGCGATTTTAGGTTGTGGATTTGATCCAGGTGTAACAGGTGTTTTTACGGCTTATGCAGCCAAACATCATTTTGATGAAATTCATTATCTGGATATTGTTGATTGTAATGGAGGAGATCACGGAAAAGCGTTCGCCACTAATTTTAATCCTGAAATAAATATTCGAGAAATCACCCAAAAAGGACGTTATTACGAAAATGGGAAATGGATTGAAACAGAACCATTTGAATATAGAAAAGAACTCAACTATCCCAACATTGGTGAACGGTCTTCTTATTTATTATACCATGAAGAATTAGAATCTTTGGTCAAGAATTATCCGACAATCAAGCGAGCTCGATTTTGGATGACCTTTGGCGATGAATATTTGACCCATTTACGAGTTATTCAGAATATCGGAATGGCTGGGATAGAACCCATTAATTATCAAGGTCAAGAGATTGTCCCGTTACAATTTTTAAAAGCAGTTCTACCTGATCCTGGAGATTTGGGTGAAAATTATAGTGGTGAAACATCTATCGGGTGTCGTATAAAAGGTATCAAAGACGGAAAAGAAAAGACGTATTATATTTGGAATAACTGTAGCCACCAAGCGGCGTATGATGAAACAGGCGCGCAAGGAGTGAGTTACACCACAGGTGTTCCAGCTATGATCGGTGCAATGATGTTGCTAACTGGAAAATGGGGTGGTACGGGTGTCAAAAACGTTGAAGAATTTAATCCTGATCCGTTTTTAGAAAAACTCAATGAATATGGACTAGCATGGCATGAAAAGGTTAATGTTGATTTAGAGTTGTAGTATGGATAATAAGAAACATACGGACTTTTTGTCCATCGGAACGCCAGCCTATATATTGGAGGAAGCAAAGCTTTTACAAAATTTAGAGAAAATAAAGTATGTCCAAGAGCAAGCCAATGTTAAAGTCATTTTAGCGTTGAAAGCATTTGCACTTTGGAAAACGTTTCCTTTGATTTCTAAATATTTAGCTGGTGCGACGGCAAGTTCCCTAAACGAAGCTCAATTAATCACTAATCATTTTAAAATAAATAAAGAAACTCTAATAAAAGCACATACCTACTCACCTGCCTATGTGCCTGCTGAAATGGAAGATTTAATTTCAAAAAGTAGTCATATTACGTTCAACTCTTTGAATCAATTTCAAACCTATATAGACCAATGCAAAGGAAAGGTTTCTTGTGGTTTACGGGTCAATCCTGAATGGTCATCTGTTGAAACAGATTTATACAATCCTAGTGCAAAAGGATCACGTTTGGGTGAACCCATTGAAAACTTAAAAGAACAACTGCCTAGTCAAATTGATGGTTTACACATCCATGTTTTGTGTGAATCTACTTCATACGATCTTGAAAAATTATTAGCTGTTTTTGAATCTAAATTTAGTAGATATTTCCATCAACTTTCATGGATCAATCTTGGTGGTGGACATCTAATGACCCAAGAAGACTATGACATTGAGCATTTAATTAAAATTTTAAAAATATTCCAATCTAAATATCCTCATTTGGAGATTATCCTTGAACCAGGAAGTGCCGTACTTTGGAATGTAGGTATGTTAACCTCCACCGTACTGGATATCGTTGAAAATAACAATATTAAAACAGCTATTTTAGACGTATCCTTTACGTGTCACATGCCAGATACTTTAGAGATGCCATATCGGCCAAATATTGTCAATGCTTCTAAAGAAAAAATAGAGCAATGTATTCCATATCGACTAGGTGGCGTAAGTTGCTTGGCGGGTGATTATTTAGAAGCTTATTACTTTGAAAAAGAATTAAATATTGGTGATACCATCATTTTTAAAGATATGATTCATTATACAACCGTTAAAACGACCATGTTTAATGGAGTTCAACATCCTAGTATTTACTATTATACCTCTCATAAAAAATTAACTAAACTACGTTCGTTTGATTTTGAAGATTATGAAAAGCGAATGTGTTAAAATTGAATATTCATTCATTCATTCATTCATTCATTCATTCATTCATGTCACAATAGTGAAAATACCATATTTGGGGTATAAATTGTAAGGTAAATTATATTTAATTTTGTGATAAACAGAATCCAGAAATTTTTACTGTGAATATTCTATTCATTCTTACTAATTTCTAGAATGTATATATCCCACTCTCCGATATTAAACTCAAATTTAATTTCTTGTTGTAAAATCAGACTATTTTTAGAAAGCAGTATTTGCTGTCCTAGAGAATTCTGCTTGATCTATTTATCTTAGAAAGTAGTCTTTTTTATCCTAATTTGTTGAAACATATTATTTACTTTCATAACTTCAATATTAGATTAATATGAAAAAAATATTTATACTTATTGTGTTTTCAATCGGTGTATGTCAGTTATTTGCACAATGTCCATCTTGTACAGATTGTGAGATACCGACAACCCTTGACTTTCTTTCTGATATGTCTTTCAGCGGAGGAGGAGGTCAGGATGATGGAATATCTATGACACTTCCTATTAGTACTACGGCGGGCTTTGCAGGACATGAATGGGCTTTAGACCAAGCCGTAGTTTCAGGTCTTGCTTTTGGAGATATATGTATATTTGCAGACTTTGAAGTGACAGCAGATTTTGATTTGTCAGCATTTCCTGTTACTGTTGAGTTTAGAATTGAAAACAAAGGAGCTACAGGATTTCCTGACCCTTGGACTGATTTTAATACGTCTATAACTGCAAATGGATCATACTCATTTGGAGGTAATTTATCATCTGCTACTGGTACTTCCGCAAATGGGGCTTTCGATCCAGCAGGTGTTAGTCCAAATTTAGTAGTTGCTATCGCAAATTTTGGTTCTGCTTTACCTGGAAATGTTACAGTTACTTACAATAATTTGTATGTTACAGATGCAAGTGCTATCTGTGGGGCAGCTTTCAATATTGTTCCTAATTCAGATGCTACTATTTGTGCTGGAACATTAGGTACGGAAATCTCTGATTGGCAGACAATGGTAGAAGCCGCACAACCTGTAGCAAATCCAAATTATATTGTTTATTCAAGTGTTCCCGATGGTGATGCAACTTTTCCAAATACTACATTAGCAGATGGAAATGAAGGACCTGCATGTGGACCAGTTGGAAGACCTAATTTTGCGTATGCCTTTTGTGATGTAACCAATACTTACGATTTAATTAGCCAATTTACTTTAATTTCATATCCTGAGCCAGTTTCATTTGCCCCTACAGGTACAGTGGATTGCAGCACGAATCCTGAAGTAACATCTGCTTGCGCACCTGCAGACATACTTATTGAATATAGTATGGATGGAGGAAGTACATATTCTACAACAAATCCAACTTTAAATTCAGGTGATCCTGATCAAGTTGTTAATTGGAGAGTTAGCTTCGTAGCGGCTGAGGCTGCTAGTTGTACACCAGCTAGTGGAACATACACAATTACATGCGGTGGGGCATTAGCAACATGTCCTTCATGTGCAGCTTGCGAAATGCCTGATCCTGCACAAACCTACACTTTAGACGATTCTGTTTGGGCAGATGGTGGTTCTTTTATGGGGAATTTTGGTGCTGGTGCAACGGGTGCAGATGACGGAACAGCCATTACATTCCCAACAGGTTCCAATAACACGTTTGCTGGTCATCAATGGCAAGTAACGGATATACCTGCAGCTGCAAATCTTATGGATATATGTGTATCAGCAGATTTTGAAATTACAGCTGATTTTGACTTATCTGCTTATCCATTTACCTTAGAGTTTCGCTTAGAAAATAATATGGCTCCTGGACCGTCTACAGGAAATTGGACAAGTTTCAATAGTTCTCCAATAACTTCAACGGGATCTGTTACACTTGGCGGTAATCTTTCTACAGGTACTTCTAATGGATCTGGGTTTGATCCAGCAGGACCAACAGGGAATTTAGTAATTGCAGTTGCTATTGTTAATGGACCACTTCCTGGAAACCTCACAATTTCTTATTCTAATTTTTATGTAGCAGAATCAACAGCAACTTGTGTTCCTGCTCCTGATGATTTTGCTGGTGTTACTGCACAGGATGGTGAATGTGCCGCTCCTCCTCAAATTACACTACCAGCAGGATACACTTGTACTTATGCTTATTTAACTTCAATGGGAATAGACTTGAGTAGCTGTGGTAATAGTACACCTCAATCTGGTACTGTTACGGCTCCATACTGTGATACGTTTACACCAGGGAATAATGCTGGTGTAGTTACATTTACAGTGACTGGACCATGTGGCACAACTATGGATTTCGATGTCGATTATACATGTTTTATATGTGATGCGGATAACGGTACTTTAATGAATAGTACACCATAAAAGTGATAATTAAATAACGATTTTTCTTTTGAAAATTTAAAATAATATAAACGGAATAGCTTCAAATTGAAGTTATTTCGTTTTTGTTTGATAAAACATTTGGAATACTCATTTATTTTATGATATATTTGTGCATCAAAAACAAATTATGATTTTTCAGCAATTACATCATCATCATTTTCATTTAGTCGCTTGGGCGAGGTGATCATGGTATGTATTTGTTTTAAATAAAATATTCCTTAATCCTGTCTGAGTTCATCAGACAGGATTTTTGCTTTTATAGCTGATCTGTTTTTTTGATGTTCTCCGGCTTATTTTTATTAAGAATGACAACATTAAAAGTAGCGGTTCAAAAATCAGGAAGATTACGTGAAAAATCGCTTCAATTATTCAAATCTTGCGGTATTAAGATAGATAATGGCAAAGATCAACTCAAAGCCGTTGCTACCAATTATCCTCTGGAAGTATTATATCTTCGCAACAGTGATATTCCTCAATATCTACAAGATGGCGTAGCTGATATCGCTATTTTAGGAGAAAATACCACCATCGAAAAAGAAAAAGATATTCAGATTGTTGAACACTTAGGTTTCTCTAAATGTCGGCTTTCACTTGCGCTTCCAAAGTCTGAAAATTATACAGATTTATCTTGGTTTGATGGTAAAAAAATAGCTACTTCTTATCCTAACACTTTACAATCTTTTCTATCAAAAAATAATATTGATGCAGAGATTCATCAAATTTCAGGATCGGTCGAAATTGCTCCAAATATTGGTTTAGCAGATGGAATTTGTGATCTCGTGAGTTCAGGAAGTACACTGTTTAAAAATGGTTTAAAAGAAGTTGAGGTTATACTTCGATCGGAGGCCGTTTTGGCAAAAAATAGTAACCTTAGTTCTACTAAAAATGAATATTTAGATAAGTTAGTTTTTAGAATTCAAACGGTTTTACGGGCTAATTCATTTAAGTATGTTTTGATGAATGTTCCAAATGAAAAGATTGAGGAAGTGAGTCAAATCTTACCTGTTTTAAAAAGCCCAACGGTTTTACCCTTAGCAATTGAAGGGTGGAGTTCGCTACATTCAGTAATTGATGAAAATAAGTTTTGGGATGTAATCGACCAGTTGAAAATTGCTGGTGCAGAGGGTATCTTGATCGTCCCTATCGAAAAAATGGTACTCTAATTTTATTGAACTTAAAGATTCTTAATCTATGCAAATATATATTAATCCTACACAAAAGGAATGGAATAAACTAACGCAACGTCCAGCAATCAATACAATGGATTTGATGGGTTTGGTACAGCAGGTTTTTAATGAAGTTCAAGAACATGGAGATGTTGCCCTACGTCAATACACCAAGAAATTTGATGGGGCTGAACTAAATCAAATGATAGTTTCTAATTGTGAAATAGAAATAGCTGTAAATCAAGTATCACCAGATTTAAAAGCCGCTATTCAGTTAGCTAAAAAAAATATTTACACTTTTCATATTGCACAAAAAACTGAAAAACAGGTAGTTGAGACGATAAATGGTGTTCAATGTTGGCAAGAAAGCCGACCGATCGAGAAAGTAGGTTTATACATTCCAGGAGGTACCGCACCGTTGTTTTCTACCATCTTAATGTTGGGTGTTCCTGCGATGATAGCAGGTTGTCCAGAGATTATATTATGTTCGCCTCCTGACACCAAAGGAAACATAGCTCCTGAAATTTTATATACAGCTTCATTACTAGGGATCAATAAAATTTACAAAATTGGTGGAGTTCAAGCTATTGCAGCTATGTCTATTGGGACAGAAACCATTCCAAGCGTCTACAAAATATTTGGTCCAGGCAACCAATATGTAACAGCTGCTAAACAATACGCTTTTACAAGAGGAACAGCTATTGACATGCCCGCTGGGCCGTCGGAATTACTGGTAATGGCAGATGAATCTTCCAATCCAAGTTATGTGGCAGCAGATTTACTTTCTCAGGCTGAACACGGCGTTGATAGTCAGGTTATATGTGTGGTCAATGACAAAGAATTAATTCAACCGATTTTAGAAGAAATTAGAAATCAATTAGTCGGTTTACCTCGAAAAAATATTGCTGAAAAAGCAATGAATCAATCTAAAATTGTTTGCTTCGATTCAGACGAAAACTGTATCAATTTTATTAATTATTATGCGCCTGAACATTTCATTTTAGCAGTTAAGAATGAGGATTATTACATAAATAATTTGGTCAATGCAGGTTCTGTTTTCATAGGAAATTATACGCCAGAAAGTGCAGGAGATTACGCTTCTGGGACGAACCATACTTTACCTACTAATGGTTA
The DNA here is from genome assembly GCA_020628085.1 of Saprospiraceae bacterium. GTDB lineage: Bacteria > Bacteroidota > Bacteroidia > Chitinophagales > Saprospiraceae > JAHDES01. Next base: position 13,044 of record JAHDFQ010000039.1, on the reverse strand, counting down.
TGCACGTATGTATTCGGGGATCAATCTAGATGCTTTTTGCAAGAAAATTACCTTTCAAAAAATATCAAAAGAAGGTATCCAAAATATTGGAACAGCCATAGAATTAATGGCAACTGCCGAAGGTCTACAAGCACACGCCAATGCTGTTACCATTCGTTTAGAAAAGCTAAAAAATAATGAAGCATGAAACGATTAGTGAGAGAAAACATACAAAAAATGACTGCTTATTCTTCGGCACGTTCGGAATTTAAGGGTTCGGCATCTATCTTTTTAGACGCAAACGAAAATCCTTTTAATTCAAGTGTCAATCGCTATCCTGATCCTTTACAATGGGTGTTGAAAGAGCAAATAGCTAAAATTAAAGGCTGCCAAAAAGAACAAATCTTACTTGGAAATGGTAGTGATGAGGTACTTGATTTATTATTTAGAGCATTTTGTGAACCTAAAGAAGATCATATTATTACGCTTCCGCCAACCTACGGGATGTATCAGGTCTTAGCGGAATTGAATAATGTAAACAATCAACAAATTCCTTTAAACGAAAATTTTGAAATCAATACGTCAGCCGTTCAAACAGCAATAAATACCAAAACCAAATTACTATTTATTTGCTCACCCAACAATCCAACGGGTAATACTTTAAATCGTCAATCTATTGAACAACTCTTGGGTAATAAAAATTTAATTGTAGTCATCGACGAAGCTTATATTGACTTTTCTAAAGAAGAAAGTTGGGTTACTAAACTGAATCAATATCCTAATTTAGTGGTTTGCCAAACACTCTCGAAAGCATGGGGCGCAGCAGGAATACGCTTGGGAATGTGTTTCGCTTCGACGGAGATTATTGATGTTTTAAATAAAATCAAGCCACCGTATAACATCAATAGTTTGACACAAAAATATGCATCGAACTTACTAGATAACCAACAGAGTTATGACCAAAAACGAACGACAGTTTTGGATGAACGAGCCCGTTTAGAAAAGGTGTTTCAATCATTCGACTTTATCAAAAAAATATATCCATCTGATGCTAATTTTATATTAATTAAAGTAGAGAATGCGGCTCACTTGTATCAACATTTAGTTCAAAAAGGAATCATCGTTCGTAATCGTTCCACACAATTAAACTGTGAAAATTGCATAAGAATAAGCATTGGAACACCCGATGAAAACACTCAATTACTAGCAGCGTTAACCACTTATATCTAAATCAAAAATAGACTAACGTGCGCACATTAACACGTGCGCACTTGCCTGCGGCAGGCAGGCTTGAACACATATTAAAAATGAAAAAAGTACTATTTATAGACCGTGACGGAACACTGGTTATTGAACCACCAATAGATTATCAATTAGATAGTTTGGAAAAGCTAGAGTTCTATCCTCAAGTATTCAAATATCTCGGAAAAATAGTTGAAGAACTAGACTTCAAACTGGTCATGGTCACCAATCAAGATGGTTTAGGGACAGATTCTTTTCCTGAAGATACATTTTGGACAGCCCACAATAAAATATTAAAAGCCTTTGAAAATGAGGGGATTACATTTGGAGAAGTACTCATTGACCGTTCCTTTCCTGCTGATAATGCACCTACTCGAAAACCGAAAACTGGTTTATTGACACACTATATGAATGATCATTATGACTTGAAAAATTCCTTTGTTTTAGGGGATCGTTTGACTGACATGGAACTTGCTGACAACTTAGGTTGTAAAGGTATATTTTTAGCGAATGAAGATCAAAAAGGCTATGATTCAAATGTACAAGTGCTTCAAACAACTTCTTGGAAACGAATCTATGAGTATCTAAAAATGGGGAATCGGACTACACAAATCTTCCGCAAAACGAAAGAAACGGATATTACGATTGAACTCAATTTAGATGGAACGGGGCAGTCTAATATTGAAACAGGGATCTCCTTTTTCGATCACATGTTAGAACAAATCAGTCGTCATGGATTGGTAGATTTGAACATCAAAACCATCGGAGATTTAGAAGTAGATGAACACCATACCATCGAGGATACAGCTATTGCATTGGGAACAGCATTCAAGCAGGCGTTGGGTAACAAATTGGGTGTTGAACGATACGGATTTTGTTTGCCGATGGATGATTGTTTGGCACAAGTGGCTCTTGATTTTGGTGGACGAAACTGGTTGGTTTGGGAAGCAGATTTTCGTCGTGAAATGATTGGTAAAATGCCAACTGAAATGTTTTTCCATTTCTTTAAATCTTTTTCAGATGGGGCGCAATGTAATCTCAATATTAAAGTTGAAGGAACCAACGAGCACCACAAAATAGAAGCGATTTTTAAAGCATTTGCGAAAGCAATAAGAATGGCTATTCGACGTGACGTTTCTAAACTTATTTTACCATCAACCAAAGGCGTCTTATAATGGAAAAAATAGTCATCATAGATTACGGTGCAGGGAATACCCGCTCTGTTCAATTTGCCTTAGAACGTTTGGGGGTAGAGGCGGTCTTAACAAATAATCATACTCAAATTGAAGCAGCTGATAAAGTCATCTTTCCAGGTGTAGGACAAGCACAAACAGCTATGTTAAATCTACAATCAACGGGTTTAGATCAGTTGATTCCGACATTAAAACAACCTGTTTTGGGAGTTTGCCTCGGTATGCAATTGTTGTGTGATTTTTCAGAAGAAGCGAATACAGACTGTCTTGGAATTTTCCCATTGCAGGTTAAACGTTTTCCAAAAATAATGCGTGTTCCGCATATCGGTTGGAATCAAATTATAACTCTAGAATCTCCTATTTTTAACGAAATTCCCGATAAAGAATACATGTATTATGTACATAGTTATTTTGTGGAATTATCAGAATATACGATTGCCACAACTAATTATGGATTATCATTTTCTGCGGCAATTCAAAAAGATAATTTTTATGGATGTCAATTTCATCCAGAGAAAAGCGGCTCAATGGGAGAACGGATATTAGCAAATTTTTTGAAAATAAATTAAGTGGAACTACCATTAGAAACATCATATTATGAAAATTATACCAGCCATTGATCTAATCAACGGAAAATGTGTTCGCCTTAGTCAGGGCGATTATAGTACCCAAAAAGTATATAATGAAAATCCTGTAGAGGTTGCAAAAGAATTTGAAGATCACGGGATTCAATATTTACACTTGGTAGATTTAGATGGTGCCAAGAAAGGGGAAATCGTTAACAATAAAGTACTTGAACAAATCGCTACCCAAACCAATTTAATCATAGATTTTGGTGGTGGTATTAAAAATATAGAAGCCGTACAAATGGCGTATGACTTAGGCGCAAATCAAGTAACCTTAGGAAGTATTGCTATAAAAAATCCCGATGTGGTAGCATTTTGTTTATCAAAGTTTAGTGGAGAAAAATTAATCTTAGGCGCAGATGTTAATAAAGAAATGATAGCCATTAACGGATGGCAGACGGTTACGGAAACTTCAATTTGGGATTTCCTTAAAAATTATTCGACCCTAGGTTTACAACATGTTATTTGTACCGATATTCAAAAAGACGGATTACTAGAAGGAAGTTCGATTGATTTATATCAAAAAATATTAGATCAGTTTCCAAAAATAAAGCTAATCGCTAGTGGGGGCGTTACGAACATTTCAGAGTTATACGAACTAGAAAAAGTAGGTCTATCAGGTGCCATCATCGGAAAAGCCATCTACGAAAATCGAATTTCTCTAAAACAATTATCCAATTTTATCACAAAATAAAACCATGTCGCTCGTCAACATCTAGAACATGAACACGAGAACACCTGTCTGCCACAGGTAGACATGCGCACATGAACACGTTAAGAAATGTTAGCAAAAAGAATAATTCCTTGTTTAGATATCAAAGATGGTCGAACGGTAAAAGGTATCCAGTTTGAAAATCTTCGTGATGCTGGTGATCCTGTTGAATTAGGTCGTCTATATTCTGAAAAAGGAGCAGATGAACTCGTTTTTTTAGATATTTCCGCAACCCATGAAAAACGCAAAACCCTAGTTGCCTTAGTCGAAAGAATTGCTCAAAAAATTAATATTCCATTTACAGTAGGTGGTGGGATTAGTTCCGTTGACGATGTTCGAGCCTTACTTAAAGCAGGTGCTGACAAAGTATCCATTAACTCAGCGGCGGTCAAAAATCCACAACTCATACAAGATATCGCAACACAGTTTGGTTCTCAATGTGTAGTACTAGCAGTTGATGCTACGTGTATTGATAATGAATGGATTGTACACTTGGTGGGTGGACGAGTTCCAACAGAATTGAATCTCTTTGAGTGGGCAAAACAGGCGGAAAGTCTTGGAGCAGGTGAAATCCTATTCACTTCTATGGATGGTGACGGAACAAAAAAAGGATTTGCAAATGAGGCACTTGCACAATTATCCAAAACCGTCAATATTCCAATCATCGCATCAGGTGGTGCAGGCAATATTCAGCATTTTAAAGATGTGTTCACCAAAGGAAATGCTGATGCTGCTCTAGCAGCAAGTGTCTTTCATTTTGGAGAAATTGATATTAGAAATTTAAAAAAAGAATTAACTAACTCAAATATTATAGTTCGATAGATTAAACGGTCGGACAAAATTACTTGCCTGCCAGCCTTTAAAAAAGTTGTAAAATACTGACAGTCAGGAAGTTTTTATGACTTTTGTGAAGGTTTTGAAGGCGGTTATTATACTAACCTGCCCGACGGCAGGCGGGTTTTTTTGACCAACTACTTATTGGTTATGATCTTAAGAACATCAATGCAACACCACTAAATAAGAAAATACAAATATAGACCCCAATCACTATAATCATCAATATTCCGAAAAATTTATAGTGGGATTTTAAGTAAGAAAACGAAGAACTCAACGTATATTGATCGTCTTCTTTCAGAGCAATTTTCATTTTGTTAGAAAACTGATACAAATAATAGATTGGAAAAAAATATATGATCGCCATTAGAACATAGAAAAATGACATTCCAAAACCCCAGTAAGAGGTAAATGAAGCATTCAGTTCTGAATTTTGAGGCAAATCAGACATATAACTCATGACTGAACCAAAAAATAACCCCATCAAAACCATCAGTCCTGTAAAAACAAACCCAACTATTGATAAAAACTTAGCCCATTTAGCAGTTTCAAATAAAAAAGAGCGAATTTCGTCGGTGATGATTAAAGGAGTTGTTTCGTCGGAAAGGTTAGTTAAATCCATCGTTTTGTTTTTGTAGATTAAATAGTAACATAAAAATATAAAAAAATAATGAACTTAAATAATATAAAGTATAATTTCGATGGACTCATTCCAGCAATTATTCAAGATCAACAAACTAGACATGTTTTGATGTTGGGGTATATGAATAAGGTAGCTTTGGAAAAAACGATCCAAGAAAATCGAGTTACTTTTTATAGTCGTTCCAAGCAACGGTTGTGGACAAAAGGTGAAACTAGCGGTAATTTTCTAAATGTTATCAGCATTCAAAATGATTGTGATAAGGATGCTTTACTAATTATGGTAAAACCGACTGGACCAACCTGTCATACAGGTTCAGATACCTGCTGGAATCAAAAGAATCAACCTACATACGGATTTCTTTCAACGTTAGAAACGATCATAACGGAACGTAAGAATAATCCAAATGAACAATCATATACCAGTTCTTTGTTCAAAAAAGGAATCAATAAAATTGCTCAAAAGGTAGGGGAGGAGGCAGTTGAGGTAGTGATCGAAGCCAAGGATGACAACGATGATTTATTTATCGATGAAGCGTCTGATCTCATGTATCATTATTTAATTTTGTTACAAGCTAAAGGTTTTACATTAAAAGATATTGTGAGTTGTCTGGAAAAAAGACATAAGTAAATTATCGGATAACTTATTTGTTCAATTTTAAATTTAAAAGAGACCTGTTGATTAAACTTGAAACAACAAAAAGGCAATATTTTCGTAAAAAATCAATTAAGAATGTAAGTGTTCTTATTTCATTATAAAAAGTATTTATTTACTTTTGTCATCATTAGTATCAACTAAAAAGTAATTCATTGACTAAGGTACTTGTCATTATACCGACCTACAACGAAAAAGAAAATATCGAGGCCATCATCGAAGCGGTTTTTGCGTTGCCGAAGGCGTTCAGTATTTTGGTAGTAGATGACGGCTCACCTGATGGTACAGCCAGTATTGTCAAGGATTTACAAAAAAAATATCCCGAAACTCTTTTTATTGTCGAACGATCTGGAAAATTAGGGCTTGGAACGGCTTATATCAAAGGGTTTCGTTGGGGTTTGGAACATGGATTTGACTTGTTTTGTGAAATGGATGCAGATTTTTCTCATAATCCAAACGATCTGATTCGTCTCGCCGAAGCCTGTGAAAGTGGAGTAGCAGATATGTCCATTGGTTCTCGGTATGTCAAAGGTGGAAATGTAAAAGACTGGCCTTTTGATCGGATTTTTCTGTCTTATGGTGCAAGTATATATGTTCGAATGATTACATGGATGCCAATTATGGATCCAACAGCTGGTTTTGTTTGTTATACCCGAAAAGTTTTGGAAAGCATAGATTTAGATAAAATTAGATTTACGGGTTATGCTTTCCAGATTGAAATGAAATACGCTGCTTATTCGTTGGGTTATCAACTCAAGGAAATACCCATTACCTTCAAAGATCGAGAGTTAGGAACATCAAAAATGTCATCCAGTATCATTGGTGAAGCCGCAACAGGCGTTTTGAAAATGCGATTAAAAAATATTTTCAAAAATTATGGTTTTGAAAATATGAAAGAAAAACTTTCAGATTCAACAAAGTAGCTTTTTGGGAAACACAAATATGTACAAAATAGACATGCTTAATAATTTCACCTATTTGCGTTAAAAATTGATTTTTATTTAAATAAATTGATGACAGAATTGCCACAATTAAATTGTTGGTAATTTTTTTTGTATTAAATGGTGGGCAAGAGTGGGAATTTGTGCAAAAAAAACTTAATTTTATACTATAAATATACAAATAAAGTGGACAATAATGATTTACTAGGCGAATATCCTTGCAAAATCGACTCTAAAGGTCGAATGCGGGTTCCGTCAGCCCTACTTCGTGAAATCGGAATTTCTGATGAAATGGAGTCTAGTGAATCAAATCCACAAGTGTTTGTTTTGAACAGAGGATTTGAAAAAAATCTCGTTTTGCGTCCCAAAGCAGTTTGGGATTCAACAATTGCCAAGTTTTCGGCATTAAATCAGTTTAATCGAAAGAATCGAAAAGCAGTTCGCTATATGTATCGAGGTGCTCAAAAATTAGAGCTAGATGCCTCTGGTAGAATTTTGCTAAAAAAGCAATTGTTGGATTTTGCAGGAATTGATAAAGAGGTCACCCTCTTTGCACAAGGAGATACGGTTGAAATCTGGGCTACTGATATTTACAACGAAACGTTCAATGAAGAAGCTGATGAAGATATGGCAGCTTTCATTGAAGAAGTCATGGGTGCTGAAGAACCTGGACAAAAAGAAGAATAAAGCTAAGATAATAGTAAAAGGTTAGAAATAGAAAGAATTTTAATAACCTAATTTTAAACGTTCAATTACAATTCTGATAAAGTTTTAGAATGATTTGAACCATATTGAGAATGATAATGTATCACTTGCCAGCCTTACTGCGAGAAACGATAGACCACCTAAACATACAGGCGGAAGGCACATATGTTGATGTAACATTTGGCGGAGGGGGACATTCCAAAGTTATATTACAACATCTCAACGAGCACGGAAAACTATTTGGTTTCGACCAAGACACAGATGCAATCAAAAATACTTTAGACGATGAACGCTTTACGTTTGTCCATAGTAATTTTCAGCATCTTCAACGGTTTTTAAAACTACACAACACCAAACAAGTAGATGGAATATTAGCCGATTTAGGCGTTTCGTCACACCAATTAGATCAGGCAGAAAGGGGGTTCTCTTATCGCTTTGATGCTGAATTGGATATGCGTATGAATCAGAAAGCTGATTTAACGGCAAGTGAAGTTCTAAATAAATATTCAGCCGAAGCACTTCAACACATGTTTAGCCGCTACGGAGAAGTTCGGAACTCAAAAACCTTAGCATATAAAATTGTAGAAGATAGACAGGCTCGACCTTTTAAATATATAAGTGATCTTTTGGGTTCAATGGATACCTTAATTAGAGGAAATCGGTTGCGATATTTATCACAGGTATTTCAAGCGATTCGGATTGAAGTCAATCAAGAAATGCAAGTACTGGAGAATTTTTTAGAACAAGCCTTGCAAGTCTTAAAACCTGGTGGAAGATTAGTGGTCATTTCGTATCATTCATTAGAGGATCGGATCATCAAGAATTTTTTTAAAACAGGAAATATTGACGGAGAGGTAAAGAAGGATTTTTATGGTAATATAGAACGCCCTTTTAAGATCATTACAAAAAAGGCAGTTCTGCCAACGAAAGAAGAATGCCGAGAGAATCCTCGCGCAAGAAGTGCTAAATTGAGAGTCGCTGAAAAAAACGGGTAGTAAGATGGCAAAGAAAAAGACATTTAAAGATTATACCGCTCTAGGAACGTTTAGCGCAGAACTAATTATCAAAAACCTAGCTTATTTTATTTTTCTGGGTTTGTTGGGAATCGTTTATATCGCAAATACACATTATTCTGAAAAGAAAATTAAATCTATTCAGAAAATAGAGCAAGAAATAAAAAAATATCGCTGGGAATATATGGCATTAAAATCTGAAGTAATGAAAAATACCAAACAATCAGAAATCGCCAAAAAAGTAAAAAGTCAAGGTGTACAATCAAACAGAAAAACACCTAAGAAAATTATCGTAAAGTAGCCTTCAGGCTGTTTGTTTAATCGAAGAAAAGAATAGATAAATTATAAAATGAACATTAAAAATGAGGTTTTAGTACGGGTTTACACAGTTCTGGCACTAGTCGTAGTGGCAGCCGTCCTCATTTTTGCACAAGCGATCAATATTGCAGTTATTCAAGGCGATGAGTGGCGGAAAGTTGGTGAAAAATCCTATGTTCAAATGCGATCTTTTGATGCAGAACGAGGAAATATCCTCGCAGATGACGGGAGTTTACTAGCAACGGCTTTACCTTTTTTTGATATACGATTCGATTTAATGGCAGCGGGCTTAACACAAGAAATATTTGATGCCAATGTAGACTCGCTGGCTCACTGCTTAGCAGTTCACGTCGATCAGCAATATACCCCTGGAGGTATGAAAAGCGAGTTGGTTCGCTTACGTCAAGAAGGAAAACGATACCATTTAATTGCAAGAAATGTTTCTTATATCAAAAAAGAACAAATTAGCCAGTTTCCAATTTTTAGAAGAGGTCAAAATGGTGGTGGGTTCATTGCTGAGCGTTTGGCAACTCGAAAACGACCCTATGGTTCTTTAGCAAGTCGAACGATTGGTTATACCAAGAAAGGAGATAATAAGAGAGGTGTAAAAGACACTAAAGTTGGTCTAGAAGGCTACTTTGATAAAACCCTTTCGGGTAAACAAGGAAAACGATTAATGCAAAAAGTCCACGGGGATCAATGGATTCCCGTATCTGAACTTAGTGAGATTGAACCAACTACTGGAAACGATATTTTGACGACGATCAATGTCAATATTCAAGATATTGCTCATGAAGCGCTCTTGCGTGGGTTAAATGTACATAATGCAGAAGACGGAGTGGCTATAGTTATGGAGGTTGAAACAGGTGAAGTTAAAGCTATTTCTAATCTTTCCAGAACGGAAAATGGTTGGGTTGAAAATTACAATAATGCGATTGGTCGAGCTATTGAACCTGGTTCTACTTTTAAATTAGCTCCAATGATTGCCTTATTAGAAGATGATTTGATAGACTTAAACGATAAAGTAGAAATTAGTCTAGGTGAAAAAGAATTTTATGATGAAGTCATGAAAGATGCTTCAAAAGAGAGTTTCAACTTAGATTCTACTACGATGCGACGTGCATTTGAAATTTCATCGAATGTTGGAATTGCGGGACAAATATTTAAGCATTATCGGGGTCAGGATAGACACGGAAATATCAAAGCACACCGCTTTTTAAATCATTTAAAAAAAATGAATTTGCATTCTCCAACAGGTATAGAAATCAAGGGAGAAGCTAAACCAAGGATTAAAAATCCTGATAAAAATGAAGATGATTGGAGTGGAACGACACTTCCATGGATGGCTATTGGGTATGAATTGCTATTGACGCCGATGCAATTATTAGCTTTTTATAATGCAGTTGCCAATGATGGGATTTATATGAAACCGCATTTGGTAACAGAAGTACAGCAATTTGGTGAAACCATTAAGAAGATAAAGCCAAAAGTAGTGCGAGAACGTATTGCTTCTTTGAAAACGATTAAAAAAGCACAAGAGTTATTGCTTTCGGTAGTTGAAAATGGAACAGCGCATAAATTAGCGACTTCCCGTTATCAGTTTGCAGGAAAAACAGGTACGGCACAGGTCAACTATAATAAATTTAAAGATCAAAAGAAAGACCTCAAACACCGAGCTTCTTTTGTAGGATATTTTCCAGCGAAGCAACCTAAATACTCTTGCATCGTAGTCGTTTCTGCACCAAATAATAATTCTATTTATGGTGGAGATGTAGCTGGCCCAATTTTTAGAGAAATTTCAGATAAAATATATAGTCTTGAAATTGATCTACACCAAGCACTCAACGAACGAGGTAAACCTCGTATGAAAACCAAATATTTACCAACTTTGAATATTGGTTATAAATCAGATATGGAAACAGTTCTAAATTTTTTAGAATTGCCACATGCTTCTGAAACGAGCACAGAAATGACGGCAACTTTTGCGATAGAAGATACGATTCGATTAAAACCGAGAACGATAAAAGATGAAAAATCCGTACCCAATGTAGTTGGAATGGGATTACGAGACGCACTATATGTACTTGAAAATAAGGGGCTTCGTGTTGAAATAGACGGTGTCGGAAAAGTAAAACGTCAGTCCATTAAACCAGGTACACGTACCAGAGGACAAACGATTAAACTGACATTGAGTTAGCACAATAGGGGGAAGCCTCTTTCAAAGTCAAAGTCAAAGTCAAATGATGACTTTAGTCACCATTTGACTAACACGAAAACAAATTTTTATCCCTTCACTGGGAAACACTATTTTATTGGGTAAAGGAGATGGAAGGTTATAATTGAATTTCTTTTATGACTTTTCATGACCTTTTTAGAAAGAATCTTAAAATAGAAATAAATGCCGCTTTGGGTGGCGGCTGAGGAAGAAATACTGTTTGACCGGAGGGAGTTTATTTCTTCTAGCGTTTTTTGTTTCGTTTTTTTGGCGATGAAAAAAATGAAAAGCCTAGCCGGCTTGAGGCGGATGCCAATTATGAAAAAGTGATAATTAATATTTAATTCGAGTTAAAAAACATAAGTAAAGTAAACAAAAATCGAGAATTCTCAGTTATCAAAATTTTTAGAAAGTTTTACACAAGTGTATTTGAAAACACTAGAAGAAATACTACAAGATGTTCACATTATAGAAACCATTGGTTCAACGAACATCCAGATAAAGCAAGTCAACTTGGACTCTAGAAAAGTCATGGGAAATGGACTTTTTGTAGCCATAAATGGAACAGAATCCAATGGACATCACTTTATCGACAGTGCAATTGCAAAAGGAGCAGTTGCTATTGTTTGCGAAATATTACCTGATATTTTGGACGAGAATACGACTTATATAAAAGTCAAAAACTCAAGTCAAGCATTAGGTCAAATCGTACATCAATACTTTGACAAACCATCTGAAGAAATCAAACTGGTAGGCATAACAGGGACAAATGGAAAAACAACCTGCGTCACCTTATTGCACCGTTTAATGACCAAATTAGGTTTTAAAGCTGGATTATTGTCAACCGTTGAAAATAAAATAGGAGATAAAATACTAGCATCGACACATACGACTCCAAATGCGATTGAGTTAAATCGGTTGCTCCAAGAAATGGTCAATGCGGGTTGTGATTATGCTTTTATGGAAGTCAGTTCTCATGCGATTCATCAGAACCGAATTGCAGGAGTGCAGTTTACAGGCGGTGTATTTACGAATATTTCGCACGACCATTTGGACTATCATAAAACGTTTAAAGAATATATCAATGTGAAGAAAGCGTTTTTTGATGATTTACCTAAAAATGCCTTTGCATTAACCAATATTGATGATCGTCGAGGAGATGTAATGCTCCAGAATACGAAAGCTAAAAAATATACATACAGCTTAAAGAAGCTGTCAGATTACAAAGCTAAACTACTAGACAATAGTATTATTGGTTTGCAACTTGAATTAGATGGAAAAGAGTTTTTTAGCCGATTAATAGGTGAGTTTAATGCATATAATCTTTTGTTGACGTATGCTGTCGCTCGTTTGTTAGGCATGGAAGAAACAGAAGTGATGACTGCATTAAGTGAATTGCATTCTGCCGAGGGACGTTTCGATTATTTGCAACATCCTCAAAAAGGAATCACTGCAATTGTCGATTATGCACACACACCTGATGCATTGGAGAAAGTCTTAATGACGATTCATCAGCTGCGACAGGGCAACGGAAAAGTAATAACCGTAGTTGGTTGTGGAGGTGATAGAGATAAAGCTAAACGACCCAGAATGGCAAAAATTGCTTGTGATTATAGCGATCAAGTCATTTTTACATCGGATAATCCGAGAACAGAAGAACCAGATGCTATTTTGAAAGATATGGAAACTGGTATTCCGCCGTATGCGACACAAAAAACACTGACGATTTCTGATCGTTTGCAAGCCATTAAAACCGCTTGCCGATTAGCAAATCCGTATGACATAATTTTGGTGGCTGGCAAAGGACATGAAAAATACCAAGAAATTATGGGCGTCAAACACCCATTCAATGACAAAACGATTCTTCAAGAAGAATTAAATTAACGTAACATAGCTTTTAGGCTGTGAATTAAAGTAACAATAGTTGAGGGACTATTATCATTCTCAGATTGAGCAGTTGCAGCGGGAGTAT
>JAHDFQ010000038.1 GCA_020628085.1 Saprospiraceae bacterium | reverse complement strand
AGAAAGAACTCAACAAAAAATTTAATCTAGGGAAAATATTTGGCCGTCAACATGGGTCGTAAATATTAGTGTAAAGTTTAACAACTCTTTTGCAATACCATTTAGTTTCATACGTTTTGAAAGCATCAAAAATCGTTCATCATTAAATATCTGTATGAATTTCCGAATTACCTGTTTTTTCTTATTTTCTTTCTTTGTCTCCATGTCAGTGCTTTCAGCGCAAGAACTAAACGATAGTACTTCGGTAAAAGAAACGGTCACCATTTTTTGTCCACCGTCCATTTCACCTGAAGATTTTGAAAAAATTCATACCATTGAAGATACACTGGGTGTATTGGGTTATGCCATTGTGAATGATTCGATGCCAGAAAATCGCTTTGCAAGTTGCCGAAAATTTATTCCATCCTTAGTAGAAGCACTAAAGTGCAAAAACTCTTTTGATTATAAATTTGAGCGTCTAAATACTATTTCAATTCAATATCCTCCTGATAGTACTTTTAGAGTATTCACATGGCAATTATATGTCGATGTAGATGAATATCGCTATTATGGGGCAATTCAAATGAACACGCCCGATTTAAAACTATATCCTTTACAGGATCGCTCGGAAGATGTTTTAGCAGCAGAGTTTGAGGTCTTAGATAACAAAAACTGGTATGGAGCTTTGTATTATAATATTAAGCCTTTTGAGACAGAAGCAGGTACAAAATATTTACTTTTTGGATACGATGCTTATCAGTTTTTTAATAAACGAAAAGTAGTAGAAGTATTGTCATTTAAAAACGATCAACCCGTGTTCGGAGCACCTGTTTTTGTTCGCTCAGAAGAAAGTATTAATCATCCAGCGGAAAAACTTCGAGTCGTACAAGAATACTATGCAGGCTCAACCGTCAAACTAAATTTTGATGAAGTCCATGACGTGATTCTATTCGATCATTTGGAAGAAATGTATTCTAAAAACGGTATGCAAAATATTCCTGATGGAACGTATGAAGGCTATCGTTTGGAAGAAGGCAAATGGGTACATGTAGAAAAAATGTTTCATCAAATATTAGATGAAGCACCACGGGAACAACCTCTTTTTATCGACAATCCAAAACGAGAAAATCGGAAAGATATTTTTGGTAAGACTAAAAAGAATAAATAGTAAACAGCATACCAACGAAATGCCTCAAAAACACACCAAGACTGTTCAACGGACTGCACATTATTACACCATTGGTACACCTAGTAAAACCGTCAACTATTTTTGGTTGGTCACACATGGATATGGGCAATTAGCTAGCCAGATCATTCATAAGTTCGATGGGTTTGATTCAGCAAAACATTTGATTGTTGCTCCCGAAGCTCTTAATAAATTTTATTGGAAACGTCCACAAGTTGGAGCAACATGGATGACGAGCGCTCATCGTTTGGATGAAATTGAAGATTACACCTCCTACTTGAAAGGAATTTACGACGAGTTTATTTCTCAACTAAATAAAGATGTCAAAATCATTTTATTTGGATTTTCGCAAGGTTGTCAGACGCAATTTCGATGGATTCTGAAAGCACAGCCTAATTTTCATCATTTTATTATTTGGGCAGGATTAATGCCAGACGATATTGATTTCAAACCTTTTCAGAACTACTTCAAAGACAAACAACTACATTGGGTGTATGGCGACGAAGACGAGTTTTTAAATGAAACTTTACTAGATTGGCAAACGAATCATGCTAAAGAACAAGGTATTGATTTTCAGACAACTACATTCCATGGAAAGCATCGAATTGATCGAACGGTTCTGCATGAATTATGGGAAAATAAAATTAAATAGTTCATCTGACTCTATTCTTTTATAAAACATTCCATCATTATTTTCTGCAAACTCTACTTATTTTCGTACTTTGATTTTATAATCAAATGATATGGAAACAAGGGAAAAAAATAACCTACTCACAGAGGCTCAAAAGATATTAAACCTTAACTGGAAAAATGGATTTACGATTCCAACCAGTAAACTCTATCCTTTTCAGTGGAACTGGGATTCTGGTTTTACAAGTATCGGGCTTAGCCATTTCAGGCTAGATCGTGCGATTCAAGAATTACAATCTTTATTTTCTGGTCAGTGGGAAAATGGTATGATTCCACATATTATTTTTCATAGTGAAGATGAAAAAACATATTTCCCTAATTATGATTTTTGGGAATCGTCGGTCAATACTGGTGCTCCAAAGCAACCTAAATCATCAGGTATTACACAACCAGCTGTTCATGGATTTGTGGTAGAACACTTACTCAATAAATTTCCAGATAACGAGCAACTCATTCATTTCATCAAATCAATTTTTCCTAAAATAGTACATTATCATCGGTTTTTTTATACCTACCGTGATCCTGATCGTGAAGGATTGACTTATATTTTCCATCCGTGGGAATCGGGACGAGATAATTCACCACTTTGGGATGCTTCACTTGATCGAATTAGTTTTAATCAAGATGAACTTCCATTTTATGAACGTCAAGATTTGAAACTCGCCTCTGCCAGTGAACGACCGACTAATTTTCAATACGATCGTTATGTCTATTTATTAGCTCTTGGTAAAAAGTATAAATATGATGAACGAGCCATCTTTGAAGAAAGCCCTTTTCTTATTCAAGATACGCTGATGAATGCCGTTCTAATTGCTTCTAATCAGTCACTGATTCGTATTGGGAAGCGATTTGGGTTTGATACTCATGAAATTCAAGAGTGGCAATCGCAAGCCCAAAGAGTTTTCGATGAAAAATTGTGGAACGATGAACTTCAAACCTATGTGGGGTATGATCTTCGTCAAAACGAACAGATTTTACATAAAGAAATTGGCGGATTCACTGCTTTGTTGGCAAAAATACCCAATGAAAATAGAGCTCAAAAACTCAATCAATATTTACTTGATTTGCATCAAAAAGGATTTTATCTCTGCCCTAGTTTTGATGTAGAAAGTCCGTTATTTGATTCAAAGAGATATTGGCGAGGGCCTATTTGGCCACAAATGAATTGGATGATTTATCAAGGTTTAAAAAAATATAATTATGATAAAACGGCAGATATAGTTAAATCTGATTTGATAAAACTGGTAGATCAACTTGGTTATTATGAATATTTTGAATCTCAAAAATCTCTAGCAACTCAATTACAAACAGGTTATGGTGGTGGAAATTTTTCATGGACAGCGGCTTGTACTGCAGATTTATTGCTTGAAAAAACCTCCTACTAAGTAACATTTTAATGTTTTTTATGCTTCTTATATTTAATTTTTTGTTAATGAGTTTGGTTTAGTAGTGTACTTATTTTAAAAAAAGTTATCATGTGTCAACTACTTTTAAAATCTCATTAATATATCAACTAAACTAATTTTATAACTTTTTAAAAATATTCAGAATGCAATTACTTCAAGTCAAAACCCTTATTCAATTATTCGGTGCTACACTTATTCTATTACTTTCATCTTCTAACCTACTAGCACAATCAGATGATAACGGATTTGTAAGAGACGGACGAATTCTAGTTGAGACAGGATATAATTTAGTCGCTGGTTTATCTACTAGCACTGGATTAACGCTGTTTGCAAATTCTAACACTGGTGAAACAGTTACGACATTAGGGTTTAATGGAGGCTATTTCTTAACAGAAAATTTTGCGCTCAAGCTCAATCTAGGAATTATTACTTCAGATATTTCGCTAACCAGTATTAGAGTAGGAGGAAAATATTATTTCAAAGGTGTAGTTCCAGTGGAAACCACTATCGGTATATTGTCTAGTGGGGATGATTTTGCTGCATTGATGGATGTTAATGCAGGCTATGCGCTTTCAATTGCCGATAATATAGCATTAGAACCAGCCATTGGTGCAATTTTCTTTGAAGGTGGTCCTGTTTTTAAATTGGCAATCACATTTGCTATGTTTTTATAAACCTTTTCTTTTTTTGAGATGAATGGACTTATTCTGCACAAGGATAAGTCCATTTTTTCATTATACTATTAAATTAAAGAATCAAATATCAAAAGACCTAAATAATAATAGCTATCTTAGTTAGACCTTCTTACCTCTAAAAAGACGAGAATGAACTACATTGATTACATTATCATCGGTATTTATATATTTGGATTCCTTGGTTTAGGCTACTTTTTTAAGGATAATGATAACTCTAAAGACTACTTCTTAGGAGGTAATTCTTTAGGTTGGTTTCCTTTAAGTCTTTCCACTATGGCGACTCAATTATCTGCCATTAGCTTTATTTCTGCGCCTGCTTTTGTTGGTCTCAAACTCAATGGAGGAATGAAATGGTTAACGTTTGAACTAGCTGTTCCATTGGCCATGATTTTTATTATGTTGGTCATTATTCCACCTTTATTCCGTTCTGGAATCGTCAGTATTTATGAATTTGTAGAAAGACGATTTGATGCTTCTACCCGTTTAATTTTAAGTATTGTTTTTCAAATTAGTAAAGCACTTGGAACAGGCGTCATGGTATATACCATCGCCTTTATCTTACAAGCCGTATTAAATATTGATTTCGTTTATACCATACTTATCATTAGTATTATCACTATTGTATACTCATGGCAAGGCGGTATGAAAGCAGTCGTTTGGGGCGATGCCATACAAATGATTATTTTATTTGCAGGCTTGATTATTTGTCTTTTTTATGGATTGAATTTAGTTGATACAAATGGTGGATTTAGCGAAATATTATCTGCTGATCGTTTGCAAGTTGTTGATTATAATTGGGGATTCACAAAAGGTGAAGAGTATGGACTCGTACCCATGATTGTAGGAGGCTTTTTTCTATATGCGTCCTATTATGGCTGCGATCAAACACAAGCGCAACGTCTATTGTCTGCTAAAAATGAGAAAACCATTCGACAACTATTATTAGCCAACGGATTACTACGATTTCCTGTAGTACTCGTTTATTGTCTGATGGGGTTGATTGTTGGTTCTTTGGCCTTGTCTTCGACTGAATTCATGAATGAAATTCAATTATTGACTCAAAATAGTTTTCCTGAAGAATTTGCTAAAAATGGAATTAAGCCAGACCTGATGATTCCTGTATTTATTCTAAAATATCTACCGCATGGTATGATCGGTATTTTGATGATTGGTATTATGTCGGCTGCCATGTCTTCGCTTAGCAGTACGATTAATTCCTTATCTGCTGTAACGGTGGAAGACTTCTTCAATCGAGGTAGTAAGAAGCTAGACAACCAACAATATATGAGAATTTCCAAAATTTCAGTTGTTTTTTGGGGAGTTGTTTGCATTGGTGCAGCCTTTCTTTTTGGAGGAAGCGATAGCCCTGTTATTGAAATTATCAATGCAATTGGTTCGGTGTTTTATGGCCCTGTATTGGCTACTTTTGTCTTAGCTATTTTTTCTAGAAAAGTGAATGCTAGTGGCATGAAAGCAGGAATTATTATTGCCGTTTTGATAAATCTCATGTTTTCAAAAACCATGCAAAATATGTTTGGACTAGATTTTGGGTTTAGCATCTTCTGGATGTGGCTGAACTTCACAGGCTTTATCTTAACAGTAATGATAGCATATATAGTTAGTTTATTGAATCCGTCTGCATCAACAAGTACTACTTCGGTTGAACACCATACCTTTAAGTTTTCTGATGTATTGACAAAAGAACCTGTTATTTTATTTTCATTTTTTATTATAATATTGGTGATTTGTTATCTGATTCCATCTATTTTAAGTTAAGATTTTTATGAAAATTTTAATTGCACCCGATAAATTCAAAGGTTCATTATCTGCAAAAAAGGTATGTGAAGCAATTACTAGTGGATTAAAATCTGTACATAAAAATGTGGCTATCACTCAGCATCCAATGGCAGATGGTGGCGATGACTCTTTAGTAATTTTATCCGATCACCTGTCTTTAGAGAAAATAAGTGTTCAAACGCAAAATCCGTTAGGAAAATCCATTGTAGCAGATTATTATACTTCTAAAAATACTGCATTTATCGAAGTCGCTAGCGCAAGTGGAATTGTTTTATTGAATCCATCCGAGCGAAATCCATTAAAAACATCAACTTTTGGAACAGGATTATTAGTAAAGGACGCTATCGAAAAAGGATTTCAAAAAATTTATATTTTCCTTGGTGGTAGTGCAACGAATGATGCAGGAATAGGTATTGCGTATGCACTCGGTTTTGATTTTTTAGACCAAAAGAATAACGTTCTTGAGCCTATTGGAGAAAATTTAATTCATATTCATCAAATTATTGATCGCTCTGATATTGATTTTGATAAAATCCAAATCACTCTTTTTTGTGATGTGACCAATCCTCTGTTTGGTAAAAATGGTGCAGCTTATGTCTATGCTGCCCAAAAGGGAGCAACTTCTCGACAGATTGAATATTTAGATGCTGGTTTACAACATTTCAGTACAGTTATTTTTCAAAAAACAGGTATAGAGGTCTCGAATATCGCTGGAACAGGCGCAGCAGGTGGCATTGGAGCAAGTCTGGTTGCCTTATGTCAAGCAAAAATTAGTAAAGGTTTCGAGGCCATAGCTCGACTTACTCATTTAGAAGAACATATTCGTCAATCCGATATCGTAATTAGTGGTGAAGGACGATTGGATGAACAATCCCTACAAGGTAAGGTCATATTTGGAATAGCCGATTTATGTCAAAAGTATAATAAAAAACTCATCTTATTGGTAGGAAAAAATGACTTAAATCCTCATATTCCATTACCTAAAAGTATTCGACAAGTTCTAGAAATTATGGAAATTGCAGTAAACGATACAGATGCCATTAAAAATGCAGCGTATTACCTACAAAAGCAGTCCGAAAAGATTAATCTCATTTTACCAGATGATTAAAATTAAATTAGAGCTTAAAATTTGGTGCTATTATAATTTAACTGTTAAAAAGTATTCAATTATTCAAATATCTTAGAATTATATTTTACATTTGTGTCGCTTTGATACATAAACATACACTCCAAAACTCCATCTAATTATTGTACTAACTTCAAAGCACCAAACCGATCTCCCTTTTTCAACATCCATGCATAATATCCTGAACATATTTCTAGTTAACATCTAAGAAAAGTGCACGATTTTTGTCTTTTCGGAATGAACGTAAACTATTATCTGCAAAACAGAAGCAGTTTACCCAATGTACAAAGAACCAATGTTAAGATTTTATATAGCTTCGATACTACTTTTGACTCTTTGGAGTAATCATTTGTTAGCGCAAGGTGGATTTACAGCGTCCGCTGTTCAGATTACAAGCGAAGTAAAAAATGATACGCAAATTAGTGGGCAGGTTGAAGATCCAACGGAGTCCAGTATCCAATTTCGAGTTATTAAAAACACGATCTCCTTTGAAAAAGAATTTTTTGATGTTCCTATTCTTTCCGATCAAAGTTTTGAATTCAATTTCAAATTAGCCCAGCCGACGGTTATTGAAATGATGTATGGTCAATCATCTATCAAAATTTATTTAGAACCTAAAAACGATGTATACATATCCTTTAATGGAAAGGATTTTATTAATAGTTTGACTTTTTCTGGAGATGGTGCAGTTCACAACGATTATTATGTAGCCACTCAACAACAGTTTTCAAGATGGGATCGAAATTTTATTTTATATGAAATTACTCGGAGGCAAGCATCTGATTTTACGACATATATATCTGCTTTACATAAGCAGCGTTTAGAGTTTTTAACAACCTACCCTTCTAATTTAAAAGCTTCTTTCACCGAAGATTTTTCAGATTTCATTATTGCAGATATTGATTATTGGTGGGCTTATTATTTGATGATGTATCGAATTGAACGTCCTCTCATTTTGGGTGAACCCGTTCCAATGGAATTACCTGAAAGCTATTATGCTTTTTTAGATGATATTGAAATCAGTAATGACGCTGCACTGAATAATCATTATTATTTAGATTTTTTGGATGAGTATATGCAGTTTAAGTCAAGCCAATCTGATCAGCAATTAACTCCGCAAGCTCAATTAATCGCTGTTCATAGAAGTATTGAAAAGTATATTTTAACCAAAACCTATCAACTAAAGGTTAGACCAACTCCTTACGATGACAAAACAGAACTATGTGTACTATCTAGGAATACGGAGTTAGAATATTTACGAAATAAAACAACTGAAACGTTTCGATATGAAATGAATGGTTTGGTTTACATTGATAATTTTTATAAGGTAAAAACACCTAACGGCATAGTGGGTTGGGTGCCAGGATTGGGCATTAAATTTAAAGAACGAGAAATTACGGCAACATCAAATGTGACTTCTATTGAAAAAGATACAGACGTTCGATCCTATTTGAAAAATGAAACCCTTTATTATGCTTTAGCTAAACAATTATATCAAAAAACCAATCAAAATAAATTGCAACAAGTTGGTCGAGATATAGCCATTTTTAGAGATGAAAACCCGTTTGAAGTTTATACCAAAATTTTATCGGCAGCCTATGAAATTGCACAGCTAAAAGGAAAAGGCGACGACACATTTTTAAATACCTATTCCTACAGTAATTTGACTACTCCAATCATTAAAGGAACGTCATTAGGTTTAGCACCAAAGCATACGCTGTCGAAAAAGAAAAATAGTATTCATATTCCAAGAAATACAGACTATGTAGAAATTGACGCAAAACCAAAAAAACGTCCAACGACACCCACCAGCATTAAAGGAAATTTTATTCATATAAAAGATCAAAAAGCTGAATTGGTTTTATATACTGATCCAGTTTTATTTAGAGAAAAACGATTTTCATTAGATGGAAAATTCTCTCATAATATTCATTTATCAGAATCTACTTTTGGTGTTATCAATCGTGGTGACGAACAAGTTCCCGTCTATATCGAACCAGGTGATCGTTTGGTGATTGTATCAGAAAATCACCATTTATCAAAAAATTTAAAATATTCTGGTCGAGGTAGTTTACACAACACTTATTTGTTAGATTTTCAACGACACTTTAAAAATCTACATCAAGAACTTGAACAAAAAATTCGATATGCCAATCCTAAAGAGTTTTTAGCATTTATGAATAAAGCTCGATTGAAAAAACGAGCATATTGTCAGCGTTATCAAAAAGAAAAACGACTCACAAATGCCTTTGAAATTCAGATGGAAGCCGATATTGATTACTGGTATGCCTTCCATTTATTAAATTATACGATCGAACGCCCACTTTATGAAGGAAAAGATGGTCGCATGAATGTTCCAAACGATTACTACGATTTCTTATCTGATATAGAACTTTCACCTGAAGGTGTTCTACCTAACGCCAACTACACTTATTTTTTGAATGAATATTTAGACTTTCAATCTGAAAAAGAAGAACATTTAGGTATGACCAAAGTCGATTTAGCAAATCAATTTTTAGAGAAAGAGGCGGTTTATTTTGTAGAAGCACAAGAGATGAGTATTGCTTGTAAGCGAGGCAGAAGTCAGGCTTTAGGTCATGTTATTAAAGCATATATTGAGCAGTGTCCATACGAAAGTTATAACGATGCTTTACGTTTTGTTTACAACGAATCAAAAGGTCTAATCTCTGGAACACTAGCACCAGATTTTATCTTGAATGATATCGATGGTAACAAAGTTGCTTTAAGTGATCTAAAAGGTAAAGTAGTATATTTAGACTTTTGGGCAACTTGGTGTAATCCATGTGTCCGTTCTTTGCATCACAGTCATAAACTAAGTCAAACCTTTGCTAATCAGGATGTTGTATTTCTGTATGTTTCTTTAGATGAGGATCAGAAAAAATGGCAAAAGTATCTTGAATCACATGATGTTGCTGGTATCCATGTACATACAGACAGCGAAAATATTTACCAATCTGAAATTGCACAGCTATATAAAGTCAAAAAATTACCAACCTATGTATTAGTTGATAAGGATGGTAAAATAGCTTATTATCCAGCCAATAGTCCAAGCAACAGTCAACTTGTCGTACAAATTAAAGAATTGATTTCAAGGGAAAATACTGCCAATTAAGTCAAAATTTCATTTTGGTACAACAATAACTACACGTCACTTTTTTGTCAGTAGTAAAATAAGTGATTATTAAATTCTAATTTATAACGACCTTGTGATGTACTTACTGGTCTTCATAGGAATTTTGAACCAGTGAGACTTTGGTGTTGTTTTACCAAAAACGAGATAGCCACTTATACATAAGAATATATTCTATTCCTTTTTTTACCCAGTTACTTTTCTGAGAAAATAATCTAACAATAGTATTCCGTTATACTATACATTTGCGCCTGATTGAGGTTACCATCTGATTTAAATCCATAAATAAAGACCAATAAAGAAGGTTGAATTTACAATTAAAAAATATAATTGTGGATTCAGGCAACGTTTTAAGGTTGAGATGTATATTACTATATGAAGGCATCTTTTAGTGCTTTCAAATAATAAAATACCAAATAAACAGTTCAAGAGTTACCAGACCATTTATTTTATACCATTTATTAAACTAAACCTATTAAAACAGAATTATTATGCAATTCGAAAAAACAATTCTAGCCATCCTACTACCACTATTTTTATTATCTAGTACGGCTACCGCACAGCAAACATTTGAAATTGAAGGAACTTATATGATGAGTTCCGAAAAACTTACTCCCAACAGAAGCAAAGTTTTTAACAATGATCAATCGCACCACTCATTTGGAATCAATGGTCGGATCATTTTTAACAGTAATTTCTTTATTACCACGGGTCTACAATATCGACAATTTGGAACGTCTTTTCAAAAAGATGAAAAAAATGCTGAGTCTACTGAATTGGTGACAACTTGGTCAGCCAATCGTGTCGATATTCCGATGAATGTGGGGTACTACTTCATCAGAACAAACAAATTGAGAGTTGGAGCAGCACTTGGTTTGAGTAACGGAATAGTATTCGATCAAAGTCAATCTACCGAAGGGAAAGTATCAGATTTAGATGTTTATCAAAATTTTATGATGAACTATAATGCGAGTCTTGAAATTGGTATTCAATTACAAGATCGTATTGTTCTAAACATTACTCCTATTTGGCAGAGACAATTAAATGTGAATTTTTCTGAATACCGATCTTACCAACAAGTTGCACTTGGTGGACAAGTAGGTATCAGTTATCAAATTGGTAAAATTGAACCTACAGAAGAAACTACAGAGTTTTAATTAAAAACTAGTCTGGTCTTTTTCAAACAGCCTGAATGATAATAGAAATTATCGTTCAGGCTGTTTTATTACTATCCATTATTTCTTCTCATCAAAGTCATATCGAATATCCGTCAAAAATAGTCCTTGCGGTGGAACACTATACGGTTTACTTAATCGAATTTGTTGATCTAGTGCGGTCTTAACTTCTTCTAATTTTATTTTGCCGAGTGCTACATTCAAACACATACCAACAATTAACCGAACCATACCACGTAAAAACCGATCTGCGGCAATATGAAAAACCAATCGGTTTTCGTGAATTTCCCATTCGCTCCTTCGTATATCACAAATCATTGTATTGACATCCGTATGTGTTTTACAAAAAGTAAAAAATTCTGTATACTGAGTTAACAATTGAGCCGCTTCTTGTAATAGCTTCAAATTCAATTGTTTTTGTTGACTGAAATAAAAAGATGTTTCCAGCTTAAACGGATTTCTATCAAAATGAATATGGTATTCATACGCACGATGGTTTGCGTTGAAACGAGCATGTAAATGATCGGATACTTCAAATACTCGATATATAGCAATATCTTTGGGCAACATTCGATTGAGTCGATCTACAAAATATTCGGGTAATATTTCATCAAACTCAAAATGTAAATAATACTGTTTGGCATGAACCCCCGTATCTGTTCGTCCACATCCAAACACCGTTATTGCTTTACGCAACATAATGCTCATTTGCTCCTCAATATGCTGCTGCACACTAGGTGCATTGGGCTGTCGCTGCCAACCACAATACTGTGTACCTTTATAACTTAATTCAACAAAATAACGCATAAGTAGCAAAAATAGCTTTTGTTTTAATAATAACAAAGACCCCAAATAAGTCTACCTCATTTTTAAAAGCCTTTTAGTACCTTTGAGCTATTAAACCCAATAGACAATAATACGTTATACCTATATATTATGAATAAAAATACCGTGCAGAAAGTACAAAAAGTTAGTTTTCCTGAATTTCTAGAACGATTTCCAGAAGTAGAACTACCTGTTACATTAAGTGAAGGGCTACAACTAGAATTTAGTCGTGAAAATGGGGTACTGTCACAAGCTATGGTGATTAAGCTCGTCAATGTTATTGAAGGAGAAGAACCAGATGAATTTACAGAATTTATACCTTGTTTTCAAATTCCAAATACGCTTGATTTTCATGCGATTGTATACTGGAAAGGAGGCTTGATGAACTATCAATACATCTTAGCGACCTTATCTAAAAAAGGAGAATTAATTGACAAAGCTGTTTTGGCGGGAACTTATTCTGATGGCGATGTGTTAGTGCAATCAGTGGCCACAATAGAAAATGATTGGATTATTTATATCATTTCTGGAAAAGGAGAAGCCACTGCTACCACTTATGATGCTACCAGTAGTAAAGCGTTCAATCTTGAATTACTCGCCACAGGAGAAATTATTTCATCCGATTAACTTTAATTATAATTTTAAATCAAATCCTGTTTTACAAAAAAACAGAAGCTGACCAAAGTCAGTGAAAACATAAATATGACAAAACGAAAATCAAAAATAAAAGGGAAAAAGTTATCCCCAAAACAGCTTAAATATTCTATTACAAAACTGTTTAACCGCAGAGATTCTAAACGACTTAGCGCAAAACAAGTCATCAAAAAACTAAAAATAGCCAATACCAAACCTTCCGTAGATGAAGCATTAAAAGATTTAGTTAAAAACGATTTCTTACGAGAAATATCTGGCTACAAGTACGCCCTTAACAAATCTGCTAAAACGTCTTCAAACTCAGAAAAAATAGAAACCAAAATTCAAGAAGGGAAAATAGACATGATCCGTTCGGGAGCAGCCTATGTTATTATAGATGGATTGAAGGACGATGTCTATGTGCATGCTAAAAATATGAAAGGTGCAATGGACGGTGATACGGTTCAGATACGGACATATATACCAAGAGGTCGCCGAAAAATGGAGGGAGAGGTAGTCAATGTTATCAAACGTGCTACGGAAAACTATATTGGAACACTTAAAGTTACTCGAAAATTTGCTTCTGTCCATGCTATTCATAAACAAAATGAAGTAGAAATTTATGTTAATGCAGACCAGCTAAAAGGGGCTGAAAATGGCGATAAAGTGGTGGTCAAAGTCACCAAATGGCCTAAAAAACCAAGTCATCAACCGATTGGAGAAATTACACTTGTACTAGGTGCAGAAGGGAGCAGTGATATTGAAATGAAAACCATTTTAATTAATAATGGGTTTGATTTAGTATTTCCTAAAAAGGTCATGCAGGAAGCTAATGCGCTTTCTACCGAAATTACAGAAGCAGAAATTGCTAAACGTAGGGATATGCGAAGCGTTACTACGTTTACAATTGATCCCGATACAGCAAAGGATTTTGATGATGCTCTTTCAATTGAAGAATTAGAAAATGGAAATTATGAAATTGGTGTACATATCGCGGATGTCAGCCATTATGTCAAACCAAATACAGCCTTAGATAAAGAAGCTTTTGAGCGCTCTACTTCCGTTTATTTGGTAGATCGAGTGTTGCCCATGTTACCCGAAGAATTATCCAATGGATTGTGTTCTTTACGACCAAATGAAGATAAATGTACATTCTCAGCAGTGTTTACGTTTGATAAAAAAGATAAAGTCATTGATCGTTGGTTTGGAAAAACTATCACACACTCTGATCGTCGATTTACGTATGGAGAGGCGCAAGAACGTATAGAAACTAAGGAAGGAGATTTTGCCCAAGAAATAGAAATCCTTAATAGAATTGCTCATAAATTACGTAAAAAGAAATTTAAAGACGGTGCAATTGCCTTTGAGTCCGAAGAAGTGAAATTCCGTTTGGATGAAAATGGAGTCCCTATTGAAGTGTATGTGAAAGAGCGGAAAGATGCCCACATGTTAATCGAAGATTTTATGCTTTTGGCCAATCGAGAAGTCGCTACCTTTATCGCAAAAAAAGGAAAAGACAAAGAAATACCATTTGTATATCGAGTACATGATGAACCTAATCCTGATCGAGTAGCAGATTTTGCATTGTTTGCTAAAGAAATGGGTATCAAAATTGAAAAGGATAATCCTAGAGCATTGATAGATTCGTTTAATAACCTATCGAAAATGGCTCGAAGAGACCCTGCTTTACGAATATTAGAACCCTTGGCGATTCGAACAATGTCAAAAGCCATATATACGACCGAAAATATAGGTCATTACGGACTTGGATTTGAATATTATTCACACTTCACCTCTCCTATTCGTCGATATTCTGATGTTTTGACACATCGGATTTTAGAAAAAAATCTGGGTGACACTTATCGTACAGATAAAGAAAAGCTAGAAGATATGTGTAAGCATATTTCGGCAATGGAGCGAAAAGCGATGGATGCCGAACGAGAATCTATTAAGTATAAACAAGTCGAGTTTTTGGAAAAACACATTGGCGAAACTTTCATGGGTACCATAAATGGTATGATTGAACGAGGTTTGTTTGTAGAATTGAACGCCAATAAATGTGAAGGTATGATTGGATTCAACGAATTCGATGAAAGTTTTAATATGGAAGATAGCCGTTTAAAAGCGGTTGGGACTAAAACAGGTCGAGTTCTCAAAATGGGTGATCCAATTGAAGTCATCGTATTAGCTACTAATCTGGAAAAGCGACAAATTGAGTTGGCTCCCGTAGAAAAATAACAAAAGAAATCTCAACGGAAATGTAAAAAGCCCTTATACTAAAAAAGTATAAGGGCTTGGTCGTTTTTACCGAGTGGCTCTATTTTTGGAATAAAGTCCTACCCAGTCAGTTTAAATCGGTTTTGGAAAATCGGCTATATTTTAGAACGCATAACATTTGTTATATCGTCTCTTTTTTACTTTTCTTTTCTGCTTTAAAAAGAAACGTTTTTTCTTTTTCTTCTTTTTAAAAGAAGCCGTAGATCGTTTGTTAGATGTGCTTGTTGTTGATTTAGCTGTAACTGCATTAGCTCGACTTACTTCTGAACGAACCACTGGGGTTACGGTTTTCAGTTCAACTTCATCTATACTTTCATTATTTTGTTCTGCTTGTTGTGGAACTTCAACTACGACACTAACTTCTTCTATTTCAGCAACTTCTGCAACAATTTCTTCCTTTTCTGCTGTCGTTTCTGGCTCATTTGCCATTGCGTTCAGCATTTCTGTTGTAATTCTAATTTCATCACCCATACTTACGTTGGCAAGATCGAAATTAGAGTTGAGTATATCAATATCGCTAACATCGTCTGAGTTTTTAACGACAACGACTGATGCTAAATTAGAGTTATCTCGATACTGACGTTTAATCTGTGCTTCGCTAATAAGTACAAGTGTACCCATTAACATAAGCGTTAATGCTAAGTTCTTTATCATGGTGGATTATAATTTTAAAGTGTAGCGGCATTCAAAAATCACTTTGGAGTTCAAAAGAACACACGAATGATTTCCGAATACCACTGAGTCTTTCTTGGGTATAGATCTAGCGTCTTGCTGTAAATAAAAGTTCTTTATATCGTTATATACGTTAACCAAAATAAATTTGGTTTTTAGAAATTTAATTTTCTTTATTGTTACAACGTTATGTAAACAAATAACGCTTATTTAGACGGACAAAATTCCTAAAAGAAACTTAAATGCGTCTTAAAAAGTGTTAAAAGTACTTTGTTTTTTAACTTAGTCAGATTATGAGATAATCATTTTCTAAATTCACTTTAAAATCACAACACAAAATTAATACATTTTACCGAAGAAAAGTAATAATTAGGTTCTATAATAAATATAATAGAGAATATTGTACCAATTATGCTGTAAAATTCAGATTTGTGACATTCACTATATTAATTTACAATAAATATCTTCGTAATATAGTCCGTTTCGCTACCTCGTATCTTTAATATATAAACACCAGTAACCATTGAAGGTTCGATTGGAAGCTCGTAAATTCCCGTTTCTATAGAACCCAAATCATCCGATTGAACAACGACTCCATTCATAGAAACAAGTTCATATTTTATATTTTCTTTTTTACTTAAATTGAATTGAATAACGTTTCCAGCTACAAAAGGGTTTGGATGACTAATAGCAACATCTGATGGCGTCAAAGGTGGTGCAACAACTACTTCTTCAGTAGATAAGGCACTTTCTAAATCAAAATACGCTACAAACCCGTCATGATCCGATACCCTTAATTGAGTATCAACATTTTGTAAAAATTCTGGTACGTCCGCATTTCCACGAATGTATTGCAATTCATCAAACTGCATTTGAAACAAATCACTTGTTCCTAAACAGTGATCGAGTATTTGCGAGTTACCTCTGAATACATACGAATATTGTTCTTCATCAGGAACGGTCAAACTATAATTTGTCAAAGGTTCATCCAAGACTTCAACTGGTTCAAACTGCGCCCCTAGACTTGGTTGACCCGTAATTTGGTTAACAATATCCACGTATCCATCACTAAATTGAAACGCATTAAAATCTCCTACTACAAAAATATTCTGATATTGCGTTTGTAGGGCTTCTACCATACCTGCCACAGAAATCGCTTGTTCGTGACGTTTGACACGAACAAAATTTTGATCGCTTCCCTCAATTCCATTTAACGAGCGCATATGTACATTTAGAACTGCAATGGGTGTTGGAGGATTGGTATTTAAATTTGCTTTAAGTAACAAAGGTGGACGGTCATGTTTTCGACCACCAATACTTAAACTTTCTCCGCTTCCGAGTTGCTGAATTTCGACGATTGTCACTGTATTTTTTACTAAAAAACCAGTTTGAATACTTCCGCTACCCTGCCGTAAATCTGCCGTGTATACCTGATCGGCATCTAATTCTTGTATTCGATCTACCAAATCATTGAGAACACTAAGACTACCAACTTCTTGAAATGCAACAATATCGGGCGCTCCCATGCCTTCCAAAACATACTTAGCCAATTTTTCTAACCGAAAATTATAGTTAGAATTGTCATCGAACATCAATAAAGTGTTGATGTTTCCAATCGTTGCTTCTTGATCTTCTTTTGCTCGAGCTGAATACTGAATATAATCACCAGAAACAGCGTAAATTAATGGTGCAATCACATAGTTCGTTCCACTACCCAACACAATTCCTCGTCCACTTAATCCCATTCCACCACCCAATTGTTCATTGGGAGAAAGTCCAAACACGGTAGGAAAAAAAGGTATAACTTCTGGATTTCCATCCCATTCTGGTAAATTACTAAAACTTGGGTACTCAATACCTGCTTCTCTAAAGGCTCGTTCTTTTCTTGGTGTAACGTAGCAAAAACCATCCTCATTTGAAGGTGCAGTTACTGAAAAATTACTCAAATCAATCAACATGCCTTCGACCCATTCCCACACAGGAACTTCCCTATTTTCATCTAATGGATAATCATCCGTAATCAGAAGAGCTGGCGGTACATCATTTCCACTACTTAACACAATAGTTGGGTCATCTTCAACCAACAGAATTGTTGTTCCATCATTAGATTCCGTCAAAAAACCTTCTACATTGACCAAATCACCGACTTGAACCTCTGTATCTATTTCTGAAACCAAAATGCCATCCGAACTTTGGATATTATCATCCGAACGATTTAAGGGTGTTTGAATAGTAAAGTAATCACCTTTTACAGAAGTAACAATATTGTTTTCAGAGCGCACGAAATTATTATGAAATGGGGAACGTTCTGTTGTTCCTTGTATCTCCCAAATTTCGAGGGGTGCTTGTGCAAGCAGCGGTATTGTTGCAGCAAATAGAATTACTGAACATACACGTAGTATTTTTAGAAATGTATTTATATCGTTTCGGTACATGTATTTTAAATTTCTGCAAAGAAAGTCAATTTTTAGTCGATCATTTGTTCCACAGGTATCAGTTATGTAATTAATTTATGAATCTATACACTCTTTAACGCTTTCGCATTTCTATAAATATCTAATAAACCTTCAAAATGTTGCTGCATTGTATATTTATTTTTGACCAGCTCCATTCCACCACGGACTAAATTCATACGAAGTGGATGATTCGTTAACATTCGTTTTAGGCTTTTTAGTATTGCCCCTTCTTCTGTAGGTTCAAACAATAGACCCGATTGTTCGTGGATACACCATTCTGGAATCCCACCTCGATCGCTACCGATAACGGCTGTTCCAGAAGCCATTGCTTCAATGCCGACTAAGCCAAATTGTTCCATGTCTAATGTTGGTACAACACAAACATTTGCTTTGGTAAAATAGTTTTTAACTTCATGATGACTGACTGTTCCTAACAATTGAATACATGAAAGTTGATGGTGTTGAATTTGCTGTTCTATTGAGGAAAGTGCCGCTCCCTTTCCAATAATCAATAACTGTATATCTGGAATGGTTTGTTGAAGTTTTACGACCGCATTAACTAAAACATGAATACCTTTGTTTTCTTCTACCCTACCCACAAAAAGAATCGTATTTTTAACCGTTCTATTGGCATCAAAAGACCAGTTTTCTGGATTGATATAGAAAGGTAAATGTACTACATTCTTAAAATTTGCTCGTTCTAAAAAAGATTTAATTTTGGTTGTCGGAGCAATAAACGTCGCTATTCTGCTTCGTACAATAGTTCTCTTTTTATCGTGTAAAATAGGATAAAAAAGACGTCTGGACAGCGGTACGCAAGTGTTCTGTGAACAAATTACATGTTCTTTCCCCATAGAACAGGGTTTGGCATTCTTAAAGTAAGGTTGCGGATAATATTGTGAGGGACATAAAATGGTGTAGTCATGTATAGTTTGTACAACAGGAATGTGTAATTCAGCTAAAGCTTTAAACAACTCATAGGTGTGATAGCGATTATGATGCAAGTGAACGACATCAGGTTGAAGTTCTGAAAATGTATTCTTAAAATGTTGATAAAAGGTAGGATTGAAAAAATATTTAGAACGTAAATCCGCTATTTTTCCTTTGGTAGCGGGTAAAATTAAATGATTGTCAGCACGTGGGGCTTTATCACCATTGGCAACCATATAAACATCATGCCCCCTTTTTTCTAAATTTAATAATACATCATTACAATAGGTTTCCGTTCCACCAACTTGCTCGTAGGTATCGTTGTATTGAACAATTCGCATATCATTAATAGCTAACGACTAAGCGTTGTGTAATTTGCGCTTTTCCGATGGTGAGTTGTATAAAATAAATACCTGACGGATAGTCTTGAACATTCACTTTTTCTTGAATATTCATTTGATTGTTAAAATTGAACTGCTGCATTTGTTGTCCCATTACATTAAAAATAGTAATGCCACCAGTAGAGGATTCAACTAAATCAATATTAACTTGTATCATATCAGAAGTCGGATTTGGGTAAACCGTCCAATCTAACAATTGAGTCGGTGCTTGAGTAGCCGTACTCCCATCAACTTCAAAACTTTCAACTGTTGAACAACCGTTAATATCTTCGATGGTTACCTGGTATGTTCCTTGACTTAAATTAGTAGCAAGTGAATCCGTTTGTTGTGAAGGATCGTCCCAAATAAATGTATAAGGTGCTTGCCCTCCTACTATTTCTAGTAAAATACTTCCATCACTTGCACCTAAAGTATCATCAACAATAGTAGCTGAATCAATAGTAATAGGTGACGGTTCTGATAGTACTATGTTATCTACAAAACCTTCGCAAAAATTGCTGTCTGTAATGGTACAGCGATATAAGCCACCATCAACTGCCAGTAAATCTTCTGTTATAACACCGCTATTCCAATTAAAGGTATAGGGTGGTACACCACCTATAACATTAATATCTATAATTCCATCACTACTATTATGGCAATTCGGCTCAATCATTTGAACTACATCCGCTGTAATTTCCGTATCCATTGAAGAGTTAACAAATATGGCGTCTGTTGTGAAAAAACAGTCATTTGCATCTTGAATTGTACAGAAATAAAATCCCATTTCAAGGTTTGAGATATTTGCCGTTGATGCTGCATTACTCCACTTATACATATAAGGCGCAACACCACCTGATACATTCAAACTAATATCACCAGAATTAAAACCTGTACAATTCACATCATTAACGGTTGGATTGACCGCTAACTCATTCGTAGCTTCTACAATTGTAATTGGATCAGAAACAGTAACACAACCATTGTTATCCGTGATCGTGGCTTGGTATGTTCCACCTGATAAATTGTTCAAATTTCCTTGATTGGTAGTCGTAAATCCCCAGTCATACAAATATGGAGCAACGCCCCCACTCGCCTGAATTTGTATAGTACCATCTGCTTGATTAAAACAGGTTACATCACTACTACTTTGTGTTTGAACACCTACCGCAGTTGACGGTTCTTCGACTATAATATTAGACGCAGAAATAACACATCCATTCTGATCTGTAATAGTAACGGCATAACTTCCAGCTGATACATTATTAACAGTACTTGTCGTTGCACCATTTGACCATTGATAATCATACACACCACTTCCACCTTCTGCGCTCACCGTTAATGTTCCCGTACTATCTCCGATACAATCAATATCAGTACTATTGGTCATAGTAAATTGAAGAGGATTAGGTTCATTAATAATAACTACATTGGAAACTTCCACACAACCTTGACTATCCGTAATGGTTAAATCATAAGCACCTCCTGATAACTGCATTAAAGAATCTACAGGATTCATTAAATCGTATTCCACACCTTCACTCCAATTGTATTGATAAGGTGGAATACCTCCAGTTATTTCAGCCATCAAAAAACCATCATTTTGACCATGACAAGTTACATCATAAAACTCAACCAATTGTACTCCGAAGGTTTGTGTTGGACCAACCAAACTAACGGGAAAATCTAAGGTTTGTGTACATCCATTCGCATCTGTAACGGTAACATTATAGTCGTCAAATGGAACTAAAAGTAGGTTTTGAGTCTGTGTTCCGTTGCTCCATTGATAATTATAAGGTGGAGCTCCTCCTTCCACTGTCAGCATAACAGAACCAAAACTTTCATCACAAGATTGAAGAAATTCTTCGGTAGAAAGCGACATCTCTTCAAATACCGTTACGATATACGGAATCCGTTCACTTTTACAAGTTGAGATCAGATTGACATTTGGATTTTCAGTTCCAAGCGTACTCGAACCACAAGTAAAATTACTAGCAGAATTGGTATCTGTTGACCCTTCAAAAGAAAGTGATTGTCCACAAAAACCAAGTACATTAATACCTGCATTATTCCAAGGCAAGTCGGTATTCGTATAATTGATCCCTTCAAAATTAATATTAAAATTTAAAATATCAGCAGCCGTCCAATTCCAAAACATGGCATCTGATACTTGGTTATTGTCATCAATTAGAAGAATCCATCCTTTCCAAATACTCAACCAATTGAAATTTGTTCCCCAATCATTTTTAGAGCGTGTTTGAATTTCGTTCTCAGAAAAAGCACCCAAATTCCAAGGAATAGAAACAGGGTTGTTGATATTGGTATTATCAGCACCTAAAACAACCTTCCAACCTGTATAGTCCATAGCTACATCAAAGTTTTGTAACTCCACACCAGAATTGGAAAAACTCAATACCGCCTCTGTAATCTTCAATCCAGCATAAACAGTAAAATTATCTTCTACATAAAAGGTATCCGTCTCCGTTAAGGCAGAAGTCATAAAATTATCTCCTTCAAATAGTAGATTTCCTCCTGTTGGGGCGTCGAACCATTGATGCGTTCCGTTTGGATTTGTCAATATTGAACCTGTGGCTCTTTCGTCCATACAAACAGCATTTTCACCAACCAATAAGGGAGTAGGTAAAATGGAATCATCTTGTATTCCGTTACAATTTTCATCTAAACCGTTGCAATAAATTTCAGCTATAGCTGGATTGATAAATGGGTCAGTGTCATTGCAATCTAAATCGTTACTAACATAACCTAACGGGGAATTACTAGAACAAGAAATATAAGAAATGCCAGCATCTCCAAAGCCGTCATTATCACCATCTAAATAGTGTATAAAACTAGCTGTACCAGCGTCAGTTGAACCATAAAAAATGAGTTCATCTAATGCAATATCTCCTGTTCCACCACTGCCTGTTTGTGCAACAAATCGAAATTGAACCACTTGATTATCATAGGTACTCAAATCCAAAAATACTTGATTCCAAAAATTGCCTTGATTGCCCGACAGCATCCAGATCGGTTGCCAAATTAGTGATTGTTCGGCTAATATTTCGAGTTGTAAATTTTGTATATCGTTTCCAAACATATGATATTGAAAAGAAAAATCACATCCTCCATTATTGGTGTTGACCAATATACAATTCGATTGCAAAACAACTTCACTATTTTCACAAATGCCATTACTGGATTCAACATAAATATAGTTCCCTATCCCACTTTTATCGGTCAATGGCCCCGTATTTGGAGTTATTGTTTCGTTTGAATTGACTAACCATTGATGGGTATTTCCATCAGCATTTTTCCAAGTACCCGTTAGTTCACAATCTGTTATACAAGATGCGGTACAACTGTTTTGAGTGTCAAAATTTTCTGTCTCGGTTGGGATCGTATTATCACAAGGAATAGTAAAATAAACTGGGCAAGAAGGTTCAGAAAATAAGCCATTAGAACAACGTTCTCGAACAACTACAGAATAGGATGCACCTGCATTTAGATTACTGATCTGCAAAGGCGCAACATTCGTACTCACCATTTGACCTGAACCCATTGGATCGTTGATTGGAATGACCTCAACCTCACTTGTGGCATTAGGCATATTAGATACCCAATTCACAAGAGCAGTAGATGTCGTTAGTGTTGATACCTCTACGCTGGTTGGCTTCATACAATTAAATGGTTCAAAAACCAGTTCGATGTATTCCAATGAACCAACATTTGCAGGTGCATCATCACAGAGCGTTAATGTCCAGTCACCGTTAGCAAGGCTTCCCGTGAACACATCTAAGTTATCTTGTGGAAAAAAATCTCCTGCAAAACTAACCGCATTTATATCATCAATTTTAGCATGTGGAAAGCAAGCAAGTTGTTCATTTTTAAAAACGGTTGGAATGGTACAATCTTGATTACTAAATTCTCCATAAGGCGGTGCAATTGAAGCTCCGCCGTTATCAGCACTCAAAATAGCGGTTGAGCCATTGGGAGCTGTTAATTCAATATGTATATCTTGTTCCCAAACATGATCGATCACTAATCGAACTTCTCGCAACATCACATCACCACCAATAACAAAACCAGGTGCATTATTTACGACGATTGGATAGTCATTTCCGATACCACAATTATTATCAACAATTGGAAAATTAATTCCGCAGTTGGATGGATTGATGATATGAGTTTGAAAGCAATGAATAGCATTCGACCAACTACTCACCGTTGACCCACATAATGCTCTTACTCGGTAGCAATAATGCGTTCCAGCATCAAGATTGGATATTAAGACTGGGTTTTGATTGATATTAGTATGTGTAGGTATTCCTGAAAAGGTGTCAGTAGAACGAACTATTTCTATTTCCCATTCGGTTTCTTGAGGTATATTAGTACTAGCCCAATTCAACTCAATAGATTGAGTTGTTGGATTTGTAGAGCCCAGAAGAATTGGTGCATTGTTACAAATAAACGGTTTAGTCGTTGTTGTAGAAGTATGTTCTTTATCCAAAGACGTACTTATCACCGTTCTTGCATTTCCAATGAGCGTAAAGCTCATTATCAATAAACACCAAAATATGTGTTGCATAAAATGGTTTTATAATTTAGTTCTAGTGATATGCAGGGACTAAATTACATCAGTTAAATCGGTTTAAGAAAGGGTTTGTTTTATTTTTAATGCGAGGAGAGTGTTTTCAATAGTACAAAAGTAAACAAAATCAATTGAAATTGAAATAATTAGGTTTACAAAATGTGTTGTTTAGGTAATAAGAATAGCATTCTCCTACATGATATTAATTGCATTTACAATACGTTTCGGCTGCTTTGTATAAGCACAATTTATTCAACCATTTTACTCTTCGACAATAATTTCATAATATGAAACGGATGCACCACCCCAAACGCCGAGTCCACCTTCAATATTACTGGCAATACGTGTGTAGGAACTGAAAGGACCTTGATTGGCAGCATTAAATTCCAGTGTATTCCAAAAATCGTAATGTTCTTTATCTAAATTGAACCATTTGATGGTAGCCGTATCTCCAACTAAAAATAAACCCAATTCATCAAATTCTCTATCTGTATCAATCCGTTCAGCTTTTGGTAGTACAAATTCAAATTCAATTCCATCAAAGAAAGCGTCATTAAAAACAGAACCGAATCCTGCGAAGGGTTGTTCACCATTGACGCCTGAAAAAACCCGATAATAATTAATGACACCCGCAGGATCATCAATAAAAGCGAGCATTTGACGCAATGTATCGTTAGGTTCACCTGGTGCAGGTCGTAAATACAAAGAATCTAGTGGGACATGCATTGGAATCGTGGTAGTCGAAGTCAACACCTTATCTTCTACCGAAACTGTCAAATCGTAGGTTTTTCCCTCCTCTCCCATCATACTAAATGTCAAATCTAAATAGACACAAAAATTGACGGATAAACTATCAGTATCTAAACCAAATAATTCGGCTGCGATCTCTTTTTGCTCGCCTGATAAATCATTCAAACACAACTCTGTTAACACCACTTCATCTGAACCATCAGAAATAGTAATTTCAGCGTCGTGTACAAAGAAATTATCAAATTCATCTAAATCTATTTCTGAAAAAAAGGGCGAACTTCTGGTCAATAAGACAAACGGTGGATTCGCTTCATCACCCGATTCGATATATCCCTCTACTACAATTTCGGGTGGAGCGGTTGATATTTCTGGTGTAAATTCTTCTTCACAAGAGATTAAAATAATGCTGATTGTCAATAAGAAAAAGGTATATTTTAGAAAATTCATTGGTTTAGAATTTATTATTAAATATTCTAATAAAAACTGTTTTAAATCCAATGGGTCATGACCCATTGAAAAAAACTTTAGAATAACGTCTATTTTTTCAAGTAATAGTTCAGCCTTGTAAGCTCATAAACGTCAACAAATAGAGACTTTACAGTCTAAAGACTGTAGTACGGTTAATGTTATTTCTGATTCCATCTAAAATTCCAAGTAACCGATGGAATAATAGGAAACAACGAAACTTTAAAGGCAGATGCTTTTGCTGTTCCTTCACTTAAATTAGTCTCAAAATCATTATACAAGAAAAAAGGATTTTGTCTATTGTAAATGTTATATACAGAAAATGTCCAATCGGATTGGAAGCTTTTCTCTTTATCGGCCTTGGGTGTGTAGGTTGCCGACACATCTAAACGGTGATAGTCTTGAACTCTTGCGCTGTTTCTTGGACCGTATTCAGTCGTCAGATTGTTATCAATAAAATATAGACTTTTAACAGGGGTGAACGCATTTCCTGTTCCATAAATAAAAGCTGCTCCAAATTCCCATTTTTTACTCAATTCATAATTCGCAACTATGGACAAAT
The DNA here is from genome assembly GCA_020628085.1 of Saprospiraceae bacterium. Lineage (GTDB taxonomy): Bacteria > Bacteroidota > Bacteroidia > Chitinophagales > Saprospiraceae > JAHDES01. The sequence goes on along the minus strand of JAHDFQ010000038.1, from coordinate 6,714 downwards.
CATGTGTTCGATCATAGATAGCTGGAAAGGTATTCCCGTCATTAATGTCATCAAACGTACGTTCAGCACGAGATAAGGTATATCCAATCCAACCATTTAACTTACCTTTCGCCTTTTTTACAAAAAATTCTACCCCGTATGCACGTCCTTTTCCAAAAACAAATTCATCTTCCACTTCGACTGCTACGTCATTGACATAGTTTTCACGATAATCTATTTGATTTCTTAAATCTTTATAATATACCTCTACAGATGTTTCATACATATTATCTTTTAGATTTTTGAAATAACCAACAGCATATTGAATCCCTCGTTGTGGCTCAACCAATTCACTACTCGGCACCCAAACATCCAAGGGCAAAGTACTCGTTGAATTACTTACTAAATGTACATATTGATTGGTAATCGCAATACCTGCTTTAATAGAAGACGTCTCATCTAAACTATATTTTGAACCGATTCGTGGTTCAATTCCACTATATGTTTTAACGGGTTCTAGATCATCAAACTCTCTCCCGTCTATCTTACTGGTGTATGGTCCCACTTGCGTGAATGCGGATAAACGCAATCCAATATTTAATGTCAATTTTTGATTGACTTTCCATTCGTCTTGAATAAAGGCTGCATATTCGTGTGCGTATTTTGGTAAAATATCATTTGAAAATTCTACCTCTCCATTGGAAGCAGTCGTAATATTCGGAGTTAATCTATGATAAGTATAATTGATACCAAATTGAATTTGATGTTCAGGTTTTGGGAAATAATCAAAGTCTATTTTAAAATTATAATCGCGTACACCTGAAAATAAACCGACACTAAAATCGGCTTGTCCACCATCAAACGAGAAATCATAATCGTTATAAATAGCCGATACATTCATAAATAATTTATCCGTAAATAGGTGATTCCAACGTAGGGTTGCCGTTGTATTTCCGTAAGGCATCCTTAAAAAGAAATCACGTTCATTGGAGTTGTAGATCAGTACATCACGACCAAAATAACCGCTCAAAAACAAACGATCTTTATCAGAAAAACGATGATTGATTTTTGCATTCAAATCGTAAAAATAATAGTTTGTTCCAGCGAAATCTGTATTATTGATAGCAGGTTGCGCTAAGTCCAAAGCATAGGTTCGACGTCCTGAAACAATAAAAGAACTTTGCTCTTTTTTGATGGGCCCTTCGACGGTTAGTCGTGAAGAAATTAAGCCAATTCCACCTTCTACACCAAACTTTTTATCATTACCGTCCTTCATTTGAATATCGACCACCGAAGACAAACGACCACCATAATATGCGGGCATACTACCTTTTATAAGTGTCGTATTTTTGATGACATCAGCATTAAAAACAGAGAAGAACCCCAACAAATGACCCGAATTATACACCACCGCCTCGTCCAATAAAACCAGGTTTTGATCTGGTCCACCACCACGCACATAAAATCCAGAGTTTCCCTCTCCTGCTGACAAAACACCAGGTAATAATTGAATCGTTTTCAACACATCTACCTCTCCCATCAGAGCAGGAATCTTTTTGATTTTATCCATCGGCAACTCTACCGTTCCCATTTCGGTACTTTCTACATTTTTGTCTTGTTCTTCTGCCGTTACCACCACTTCTTGGAATGTTACGCCTTCCGACATTTCGACATTGACTCGCCTATTTTCGGTCAGTTCAACTACTTTTTCTTGATCGGAAAAACCGAGGTAGGAAAACACCAAAGTGTAGGTTCCTTTTGGTAAAGTCAGGGAGTAAAATCCATAGATATTTGAACTTGTTCCTTGTGCAGCATTATCTTTGTTGTAGATATTTGCACCGATTAGCGTCTCGCCATTGGAAGCATCTTTGACATAACCACTGATAGTGAAATTTTCTTGTGCAGAGGCAATTATCGAATAGCCAAATAGCATTAAAAATAGTAGCGCTTTATACATTTTTGATTTTCTTATGGTTTATCTAAATAACAGAAAAAGAACACCAGATTCTCACAAAAGTTAAGCATTTGATGTTATTTTTAATTGGAACGCATAATTAATCATTTCGCTTGCCACGATTGTATAAATACCGTTGAATGAAGTAGGTTTTTCGACGAAGGGTGGTTTTTTGCGCCTTCCTGTGGTTGGCAGTTTGTTTTAATTTAAGAGCCTTAGTAAATAATACCTTACGCAGTTAGACCGATTCTCCTGTCTGTTTCTAATACCATGTAATAAATGTAAATTAAAACCCCAATGTGGCTTTAGCTCATTGTAATGTATTGAACAACAAGGGGGTTAAAACCACTTTGAATATTATATAAAATAAGTTTCTTATACTTGGTAGATTGTCCCAAGGGGTCATGACCCCTTGAAATACAATACTCTAATTAACTTATAACTGAAATTAACTTGAGTTGCACGGTGTACTAACGTTCCTCCACTATCCGTATTTCTTCTTCCGTTAAACCATACAACGCATACACCATTTGGTCAATTTCTTTGTCCGTCTGATCGATGGTGCTTTGTATGGCGAGTGCTTTGGCTTTTTCGGTTTCAAAATAATCCTCCCACTCGGCTTCCTCTGCCAAACCAAGCTTGATCTTTTTCTTTTTGAGTTCTTTGACAAACTCTGCAAAGGTCAAGGTATGCCAGCTTTGAAGTTTTTTGGGCAGTTTTTCGAGGGTGAATTTGCGCTGAAGGAGACGGGTGAATTTGGAAGCTAAAACAAATTCATTTTTCTTAAGTCCTATTATTTTATCAACATTGGCTGCTAGCTTTTCTTGTTCTTTATCAGTTCCAAAAACTACTGGTAAAGCTCTTAATTCATATATACGTATCTCAGGAAAAGTTTTATCTACTCTATTATACTTCTTTCTAAAATAAAAGCCAATCAAAGAAGAATTTAGTATCCCCAATAAATACTTTGAATTTTTACTGTCATAAGGTTTTACTATTTGCAATAATTGGCTCGTAACATAATCTGTATTTACATACATAGCTATCAAACCTTTACCGACAATTCGTCTAACTAAAAGTCTTTCACCTTCAAATAAGTCTGGTGTTCTAGGTGCTGCCAAGTTTTTACCATATTTAAGCCATCTATCCTGATATTTGATAACATAAGTATCAATGTCCTTTCCTTCTAAGTAAGGTCTATAATCAGATTCTAATTGCTTAGTAGCTTCAAAAATTTTCTCTTTTGCTGCATTCTTATTTTGAGGAGGATTTCCTTTACCCGTTTCATAGATTTTGATTCCAAATTTAACTAATGAAAAAACCTCTAAAGGTTTACCTAACGATTCTAGTTTATTCTTAATTATTATGTCTTCTTCTTTCAAATTTGTGTTAATAATACTAAGTTCTTCATCAATCCAATTTTTTTGCTGCAAGTAATTAAACTCCATTGGTATTGATTCTGAATTTGCGACTCCAATTCTCACTTTATTATCTTTCTCATTATTTTCATTTTTAATAATACCTATCATTGTGAGAACTACTGCATCTTTAAAAACATTCACATTGGAAAAATCTAAAATTTCTAAAATGGACGTTTGATTTAGAATATACTTTCTAAGTTTTTTTGTTTTCTGATTATTTAGCCATGTGACAGGCGTGATAAAACCTAAAAGACGATCTTTTTTCAATATTTTCAAGCCTCTTTCCCAAAAAATAACATACATATCAAATTGATATTCAGCTACTTCATACTTGGAAACTAGATATTCATAATCTCTGCCATCTTCTTTTTTCCAATCTCTCCCACCTAAATAAGGCGGATTCCCAATCACCACATCAAAACCACCTGTATATTCGGGGGCGAAAGCGAGGTCTTGCGTCGTAATAAATGTGTCGATGATGTTTTGGAGTTCAGTACTTTCAGGAAGATCATGTTTTTGACGATTGGTTTGAATATAGGCGATGGCATTGCCCAAATGCGCATCGTTGTACAAATAGCCCGATCGAGTAGCGGTGGTAGCCAATGTCCATTCGTCCAGTGCTGCATAATAGAATTTTTGCGACCAGAAACCCTTATGCTCCAATGGGTCATGACCCATTGAAATATCCAACCGCCTAAACTCTTTACTACTAATAGATTTTAGTTTTTGAACAATATCCGTTATTTCATTCGCTTCACACACCAATATCAGATGCACATGATCTTTACACACATTATAAGCTAAACAATGGTAATTGTATTCAAGCATTAAAGTGGCAAAGATTTTCGTCAATTCAATTTCTTCCTCCAAACCTAATTCTATGGGTTCACCTTTTTCAATACCATAATCAATCATACGCTGCGATGTTCGACTATTGTGTGTTGTCAACACCACATGAAAAGCCTGTTTTTCTTTGAGTCTAAACACACTCGGAAACTCCGTTTCCCAATGAAAGGCTTTGTCACCCGCTACTTCGGGATCATCTATGAGCGAATTACCGCATTTGATATTATTGCTCAACGTGGTCAAGGCACGACCTTTTTTGGCGGATCGTAGCCACAAGGACAAACGGGCAATTTCTACGGATTCTTCGTTGATGTCTACACCATAAATATTACGCTCCAAAATATCATTGGTAATATCGGATAAGACCATAGGTACATTTAGCAGTTGGGCTTCTAGTTCGTCTATGTGTTGGTGTTCTTTTATCAGAAAGTCGAGGGCTTGATTGAGAAACGCACCACTACCACAAGCAGGGTCGCAAATCGTCAGTTCCAACAAATATGCTCGATAGCTTCGTAGGTGTTCTAAAATCGTTTCTCCTTCTACCGAAAGGTTGGTTTTTTTACCGTCTTTATTAGTTCGTTTTTTAGCGTTGATATAGTTCTTGGAGTAGTCAACTTCTAAGAGTTCTAATTCCGTTTTTTTATCTTGACAAAGTTTTCCAACGGTATTATCTACAATGTACTTGGTGATATATTTGGGCGTGTAAAACACACCGTCCTTTTTACGTTTGGTTTTGCTTTTGTCGATGGTTTGCCCTTCGAGCTGGGCGGTCATTTCGTCTATCTCATTGAGTGAGTGTTCAAAAATATGACCTAAGATGTTTACATCTACTTCTGTTTCAAAATCATAACCCGATAATACCAAGGTATGATTCATCAAAATACTATCAGAAATAATGAGTTCATCCAACATTGGATCAGGGGCAAACAAACCACCATTGAACGCAAATATTTCGGCTTTATCACCTTTGGCTGGTCGTCCACTATTGATATAACCAAAATATTGTTGAAAGACCTCGTATAAGGGTTTTTCAAAATCGGCTTGTTTGAGAGTGTCATAAGTTTTGACAATTTGAGTAATCGAATTGGGCGGTAATAAGCCTTTATCCTCCGCAAAAAAGATAAACAAAAACCGATCAATGAGCTTTTGTGATTTTTTGAACAACAATAGTTGATCTATATCTGGATTTTGGCGCACCAAATCGTTAAACAACGCATTTTTAAAGGCAGAATAATCTTTGTATAACTTTTTGGTGACGTTTTCTTCTTCCATCACCGAAGCCGTATTGACTTTTTTAGGAAGATGTTTAAAAATACTTTCCTTTGCCAAACATAGCCACAATAGATAGAATTGTTCTTTGGTAAGCGTAAACAAATTGAACTCTATAAACTCAATGGCATTGTCAATGTAAAATCGCAATTTTTGAAAATTAGAAGTAATGACATAAACCGCATCGGGTTGATTGTTTTTATAACCAAATGCTTGTGCCTCTACTTTAGAAAGATCAGGCGTATTCATACCTTTTAACTCCACTACTGCTATCGCTTTGCCGTCTAGTAAAATTGCGCCATCGGCTTTTTTACTATTCTTGACATTTTTAAGCTCGGTCGTCAGGTTAAAATCAGGATCAGGATTGAGCGTATAACCCAAATTTTTCACAAATAAGGCTCTCAAAAAACCTGCTTGAAATTGCTCTTCCTTAGATTTGCGGATATTTTCTTGAATGGTAGGATTATGGAAATAGGCTACAAAATCCGAGTAGGCTTTTTCTATTTTTGCGTTACCTTCTAGTGTTTTTAAATGCTTCTGTAGTACAGACTTTTGAAACAATGCCATGTGTTTTTGCTTAATTTATGGTTATGTAACACAGAAAGCCCTAGCCGAATGACTCCGCTAAAGCTCTCATAGTGTCGCAATATACAAAAACTAAATTAGAGGTCAAATAGTATTTTCGGCACAACTTGATGGTTGTAATACGGGGTAGGCAAAGGTAGAGCGTTTTTTGAGTATTTTTCGGCACAATCTAAAGATTATGCTCCAGGGTATGGATACGGTATGGGGTAAAACAACAAAAGCCCTCATTCAAAACTGAATGAAGACTTGTTGGTGATCTGGCTGGGGCTCGAACCCAGGACCCTCTCATTAAAAGTGAGATGCTCTACCAGCTGATTAATAAGGGCTTACAAGATGTCTGTTTTCCATAAGATACCTATAAAAATAGATAGGATACCTTTTTGGATACCTATTATTAAAGTTCATATTACAAGGTTCATCCCCATGATGTATAGATAAGTTACCTAAACTGATACCATAATGAGAATATTTATTTAATAAATTTTATAGTTTATAATATACCTGAATCTGCAAAAGAATAATATCCATCTCTAGTTATTATCAAGTGATCTAATACTGACATATCCAGAAACTCTGCTGCTATTTTTAGTTTTTTAGTAATCTCAATATCTGCTGTACTTGGTTGTACATTTCCTGATGGATGGTTATGAGATAGTATAA
>JAHDFQ010000266.1 GCA_020628085.1 Saprospiraceae bacterium | reverse complement strand
TGTTGAAATAAATTTTAAATCTGATAAAAAAGAAGTATTACGCCATCTTATTCTGTTGTCCTAATCGTTCCATTATAAAGACGCTGACAAATCCAATAGCCACACAAACGATGGCAATAATGGCAAAAGAAGGTTCACCTGTTGTCATTTCGTATGCATTAGGTAATACATTACTTTCGGTAATCACTTTTTTGGGAAATCCATCCTCCATAATAATTTGACCCGTACTATCTCGTAGCCAATCCGTAGGTATTCTCCAAGGCCAAATCTTATTAAGTGAACCAATAATAAAACCCGTCAAAACAGCCAGAGTCGTATTTTTGTAATGTTTAAATGTCCAAGACAATAAACGAGAAATCGTCATCAAACCCGTCAAGCATCCGAGCGCAAATACGGTCATCGTTACGATCTTATCAAAGGCAAAAGTCTTTAACACACCTTTCAAGGTATCCGTGATAATATACGAATACATACCCATTAGTAACAAAATGAAACTACCCGAAATACCAGGCAAAATTAAAGCACTAATAGCAATTGCTCCAGCAAAAAAGACAGCTACTAAAGACTCTGAACCCTCAGCAGGTGCTATGGTAGTAATAACATAAGCCACTACAATTCCGATCACTAAACCCAATGTTTCTTTAATAGTCCACGTCCCAATTTGACGTCCTATATAAATTGCAGAGGCAATGATCAGTCCAAAGAAAAATCCCCAAATTACAGGTGGATAACTTTCTAATAAATAAGAAACAACCAAGACCCCAAATACTATTCCCGTTGCCATCCCTACTAGCAAAGAAGCTAGAAAAGTTCCATTTATTTCTTCCCAAACACCTGCAACACCATCCTCTTTAAAAGTCGTTAATAATTTAGGACTGATCGCTTTGATCGTATTGATAAGTTGTTCGTAAATTCCCGTAATAAAAGCAATTGTACCACCTGAAACACCGGGAATAACTTCAGCAATTCCCATGGCTAAACCTCTTAATGCTAAGCCTATAAAATTGAATGATTTTTTCATGCGGCAAAGATAAGGAATCATTCAATAATAAGTTGAAATTCTTAAATACGCTTCAATTATAAAACTATATAAAATATCCTACATATAATGTCCATGTTTTATTTCTAACTTTACTCATTTCAATGTCATCAAATATTGAAATAGTATTGAAACCTCGTCCTATATTAAGCCCTATTTGCATTTTGTTAGACTGAACACCTATACCAAAAATACCTCCAAAATCTAATCTTTTATAAGCGTTAATTTGATTTTCAGAAGTCCAGTTCAAACTGGATCGTACATTTCTATTTTCGTCATTTCTGGTTTTTGTATTACCAAATAATCCAGCAGCTACATATGCCCCAGCGGTTGCAAAAAATCTAGTTTTTCCACTATTGATGTAGAATTTTGTTAAAACTGGAAGCTCTAAATATGAGATAGAAACGCTATATCTAACTCCTCGAACACCATTGGGAAGTTCGGAATAAGAAGATGATCCTTCGGCATAGCCTTTCGAGTTAAAACTAATACCAGGTTCGATAGAAAATCTTTCATTTAGAGTAAATTCAGTATGTACAGAGATGAATACATTATCCTTATCGGTCTGATAAAAGTTATCATAACTTTGTAAGACTTTATTTGTAAAGGAAGATACAAGCAAGCCAGATTTAATACTAAACTGTTGAGAAAAAAGTGTTTGGTAAGCACCTAAAATCAAAAATAAAACGGTAACTGTAATGGCAGAAAAATTAGTTTTCATAAAGAATAAAATGATTTGGTTAGGATCATGTAAATAGTAAGTTGTAACGTTTTGGACAGCTTGTTTTAAAGGAGAATAAGGCAAAAAACACAGACATAGCTGGCTATGGCGAGTATTTTTAACGCCGTTATCGTTTAAAAGAAGTCCTCCAAGTTTTATAAGTTATTGTTTACATGATCCTTAGTTAAATTAATATCAAAAGTTATTACTTTTCTAACCTCAAAAAAGGATTTCAATTGTTATGTTAAAAATTTTAACAATTACAGATATTGAACTTTTAGCTATTTTGAGATATTCATTTAGATAATTTAAATACCGAGATTTCTGTTTTGACTTAAACTGTACTCACCCCTTTCAATTGACTTTGATTTCATGTATCTTGCCGACTCAATTGAAAAGAACACACAATGAGCAATAATAGGATACAGCATTACATCAAGCAAGTTTTAGAAAATATACCATCGGACTGGTTACGTTTAACGACTCACCGATTGGATATTTATAATGAAGAACTAGCAAAAGTGGAGTTTTTAGAGGCTTTCGATGCTCTTTACAAGAACCAAACGGCTGATTCAACAAAGTTAGATAGCTTACCAACGGCTTACGATTATATTCGTTTGGGGCATCCGCTTTCTTGTGTTCTAGAGTGGACTATTGCACAGTTGAACGGAACGAAACCGACCAACATCATCTGTTTTTCTTCTAAAACAATTGCCATTTTAGCGATTTTACGTAAAAATGCTTTAGAAAATAAAAAAACACAGATCAATTACACAGAATCATTACCCGATTGTTTTGACATTGATTTATTGCATCGGGTGTATGGATACAATTTTGAGGTGAAACAAGTCAACAGCGAAGCCGATGTGGTGGCATTTGATGGAAGCACAGTTTTTGTAACGCATAACAATTCGATTGGTCAGTACGATTTACATAAATCTATTGACTTTTATATTAATATTCATGAATCGTATGGCAGTATTTTACTAGCAAACGGACGATCTAACGAGACGTATATTTCGGATATTCAACACGTTCGACGACGAGAAACCATTGCCATGACACCAGCCGATTGTCTTGCTGCTTTACAAGTCATAGTAGGACAAACAATCGAGCAGCCTAGAACCGACGAAGTTCATAAAAAAACGGTTTTAGGTATTATTTCTGATATTACGAAGACAGATACTAAAGCGGTTTTAGGATCAAGTGGATTGTCGATTCAGTATGCTATTATGATGGGACTGATTCATGATGCGATAGAACAATATCCTGACAAAGCCATCAAAATTATTGTTCCGCCAAACTGTTACGGCGGTACGAATGACCAAGCCCGACGCGTAGCAGCTTGCCTGGATCATGTTGAAATTCTGGACTTACCTGTTGATGGAGACAACGATATGGTTCGAAGCACTAATACCGTTTTGGAACAAGTCGCCGAGGCAGATGCCATTCCGTATATTATTGCAGAAATACCCACCAATCCACGGGTGGAAGTACCCGATTTAGAGCAATTAAAAGCAGTATTGAGTCAAAAACGCACCACTAAAACAGGTGAGAAAGCCATAGAACCCGTCTTTATTTTAGATCAGACTTTTTGTCCAAATGTTCCTTTTTTAAAAGAAAATGGGGTGTTTTCAACTGTTAAAACGATCTCCTATTCCAGTTGCTCTAAATTTCCGAGTGGTGGATTATGTACCGCAGGATACTGTGTGGTCAATAAAAAAGCAGCGGCTTTGATGGACAACATCAAAACCCATCTTCAACTCTGTGATAACGAAGCCACCAACCTGCAAATCGAAATTCTAGCGACCCAGATGCCTGCTCGTCCCGACAAAGCAGGTATGCTGCAACGGATTCAAAAGGCGTATGAAAACACCCGTTCATTTGTCACATATATTCAAGAAACCTTACCAACTGCCAAGATCAATTTCGTCTCCGAGGAACTTGCAGCACAAGGATTTACACCCTCTGTTTTTTCATTAAACCTACCTGCCAAGGGCGACACACCACAGGAACAAGAAGCCCACCGCCGAATGTTAAATCATCGACTGATCGACATGATGATTACCAATATTCCCAAAGAAAGCAAACATTGTGTCAGCTACGGACAGCTAAAAGGCTGTTACTGGACGATTCCTGCCACTTCCACACAAGGCACGACCAAAGAAAATGATAAAGACTATAT
>JAHDFQ010000037.1:26122-32690 GCA_020628085.1 Saprospiraceae bacterium | reverse complement strand
ATCCCGAGACTTCGGGATGCCTGCGTTTTTCGCCTTATTACCACTCAAAACTCCTATTTACAAATTTCGGACTTATTTTTTGTCCGTTACTTAATAGAAATCCATGTCCATGAACACTCATAAAAATATTCTTTCTGTGAAAAAGTTAATCATTTTAATACTGTTTGTAAGTAGTCTATTGCCCTCACTTGAGGCGCAACGAGGATGGGAAGCAGGTGGGTGGCTTGGAGTATCTCACTATTTTGGAGATTTAAATACCAATAAAGATTTGAATAATCTAGGGCCAGCCTTGGGTGCTTTTGGACGATACAATTTCAATAATCGAGTAGCATTTAGATTGGGCGCAAATTTTGGTGTGGTGAGTGCAGACGATGCAGATTCACAGAATACCTTTGAACGCTCTCGAAATTTACATTTTAGATCAACTATTTTTGATGGAGTCGCACAGATGGAATTTAATTTCTTGCCCTATAATCATGGAAGTCGTCAAGAGTTTTTTACACCTTACTTACTAGCTGGTGTTGCATTTTATAGGTACAATCCAAAGGCAGAGTACGAGGGTGAATGGGTAGAATTAGCTCCGCTTGGGACAGAAGGTCAGTTTAGAGGGGAAGAATATTACACTTTTAAAGGTGGACTAGCTTATGGTGGTGGAGTGAAAATTTCTTTATCTTATCAATGGTCGATTGAATTTGAATTGAGTTCACGAGTGCTATTTAGTGATTATTTAGATGATGTGAGTACCGTTTATCCAGATATAGACGAATTAGAAAATCTTAGAGGAGACTTGGCTGTAGCCTTATCAGATCGCTCGGTGGAATTAATTCCAGAAACGCTTGAAGTGCCGATCGGAACAGAAGGCCGTCAAAGAGGCGATAGTAACAATAATGATTTTTATGCCATGTTTGGGGTAAGTTTAGTGTATTATTTCGGTGGTATCAATTGCCCTAAAGTGTCTTACTAATGATTGAGTCGTATAATGTTTTTATGATTTGATAAATATTTTTTGTTTGAAGTTTGTAACTTCAAAGCCAGTATTTATTAACGAATCATTTTCCTAAAATAGAACCGTTTTGTCTTACCTCCTACATATAGAAACCTCCACAGATATTTGCTCTATTGCACTGAGTAAAAACGATCAACTTCTACAACTCAAAGAAGGCAGTAAAGGCTATTCGCATGCTGCTGAAATTACCTTACTTATTCAAGCTGTTTTGGAAGATGCTGCTGTTACCATGAAAGACCTCAGCGCAGTTGTATTGAGTAGCGGTCCTGGATCTTATACAGCACTACGAATTGGAACGTCTACTGCCAAAGGCATCTGTTACGCGCTTGATATTCCTTTGATTGTCGTTGATACCTTAAAAGCCCTCGCACATGCGACGATCCAAGAAAAAAATATAGAGGATGCCTATTATTTTCCAATGATTGATGCGCGTCGAATGGAAGTTTACACAGCTGGATTTAATTCTAATTTAGAAATAGTTGCCCCTTTAGAAGCTAAAATTATTAATGAAACTAGTTTCAAAGAATTAATGGATCAACAAAAATCCCTTGTTTTTTCTGGAAATGGTGCACCTAAATGTCAAACGACACTCAAAAATTCAACAACTCATTTTGTTCCTTTAGTATGTTCAGCAGCATATTTAGTGTCTTTGGGTTATGCTGCTTATCAGGCACAACAATTCGCCGACGTCGCCTATTACACACCCGTTTATTTCAAAGCACCCAATATTACGACTCCAAAGAAGAAATTGTAGAGATTTATAGATTAAAAAGTCATGACTTATTAATACATATTTTAATCAATAAATTAAGGATTTATTTTATTCTATAAATATTTTTTATACTTTTGGCTGAATATCAATGTGTTTACATATAAACATATTGGTAAAATTGTTAGTTTGGTACAGTTTGTGTATTTTTCTGTGCAGTATTACATAATTAAAAAACATACATATAATGAGAAAGCAAAAAAACGAAACCGTTATCTTGAAGAAGGGAAAAAAAGATATCGAGTTGGATTATGCAGAATTGCGCAAAGCAGTTTTGGTGCTAAGAGCTGTAAATCACAAGTTACGTCAAAACATTATTGATCTATTGGAGGAGAACGATAAAATGACCGTAACAGATATTTACATTAAATTGCGTTTAGAGCAATCTGTGGCATCACAACATTTAGCGATCTTGCGTAGAGCAGGAGTAGCGGCAACAGAGCGTCAAGGTAAGTTTATTTACTATTCTTTAGATAGAGATCGGTTAAATCAAATCTCTCGTTTAGTAGAAGAATTAGCAGCGTAACACTTTTACAAGAAAATTATTCAATAAATGGAAGGTTTTTTGAGTTTCTACACACCTCAAAAAATACCACGGAGGCTTAATATTGAATATAGAAAGAGAATACATTAAAGAAATCTTGTAAGCTGCTTTTTCCCTGCGGTAAGCAAAAAAATAAATTTAGTTTCTTTTGGTCGATAATCTTGTCTGCTACTAGCAGAATTTATAGTTCATATCTAATGAATTTAATAGGGTTAAGTGAATAGAATTAAAATCTTAATTTGTTTTTAAGCTACTAAAAAAAGGCTTTATAATGAAAAACGTTTCTTTTTTAGACATATAGATAAAATACGAATACTAAAAATATTGCTATTTTATCAAAAAAATGCTGGCAGAACTTCAATCTTCCAGCATTTTTTTATATCATTGTCTCAGGAAGATAAAAAATACGTATAGAAACCTTCTATATGTACTAAAATCAGAAACATCTTACACACCGTTTTTGATTTCTTACCTTCTGTTCAGTTCCATGAACAAGATTACACACACAATGAATTAAAGCTGCAAAGCAGCTTTAGTAGTCGGTTAAAATTTTTAACCTGCCCCGATAGCGGGTCAGGCAGATTTTACTGGTAAACTACTCAATACTTACTATGACTATGGGAATTTACACAATACAGCGATGAAGGACGCTCGTGTGAACTTACCATATTTTGTATTGTACCAAATTTTAGGATAACTACACATTACATTAAAGGAAAGCTCTATGAGAAAAGCGAAAGTCGTCATTGACAATGATAAACTACAAGAATCTTCTGAAATTCTTCGTGCCTTAGCACATCCTCTGCGAATGAAGATTTTATCTTTTATAGATAAAAACAAAAAAATCAACGTCAATAAAATCTACAACACGTTGAAATTGGAACAATCGATTACTTCTCAACACTTACGTATCTTACGCCTAGCAGGTATCGTCGTTACCGAGCGAGAAGGTAAGTACATCCAATATGGAATTGACTATTCACGGGTGGATAATGCTGTACGTGCCATCGGAATGTTCTTAGACGAGGAGTAGATTCAAATATTTGTACTATAATTCTATTGGATGTCTATCATCACTATGAACCTATTGGAGTACATAGAAATAACTTTCAGTATTTTATATGAAAATTTATAGATATTCAGACGGTATCAATCATTCCGTTTAAAAATTCGATCAAACGTTTTCTTTCGCCTTTTTTGACGGTCTTTTTTTTTCTTGATTCGTTCATTCTTTCTTCGGATTTCTTCTGAACGTTGACTTCTTGTTTTGTTTTGGTTTCTAGAAGGAGAAGTATTGACATTGGGTCTGTCTTTTCTAAAAATACCAATAACCTTATCTACGGCATCTTGAACAGGGTTGTCTTCTGCATATTGCCAAAGGGTATCCAAAACAGGCATTTCATCCAAATAGGGTGGACATTGTAAACGATATAAAGTGCTATCAGGTAACGGATCAAAACGCGCAAATCGCTGCTGGGAAAATTCCTTTTCTTTGTAAACTTTATTCATAAAACGTCCCCAAATCGGCAGTGCCATATTACTACCAGAACCCAACGCTAAACTTCTAAAACGTACCAAAGGAGATGCCCCACCTACCCATACACCAGCTACCAAATCAGGTGTAAATCCTATAAACCAACCATCGGATTGATTTTGGGTTGTACCTGTTTTCCCAGCAATATCATTTTCCAAATGATACTGGTAGCGTAGCCTTCGAGCTGTTCCACTATCTACAACCGACTGCATCATATGTACCATCGTATGCGCATTTTCTTCTGTCAAAATACGTTCCCATTCTGATGATTCATCTGGTGAAAAATCTAAAATAACGTTGCCATCACTGTCTTCAATTCTGTCTATAAATTGTAGTTCAGGACGAACGCCGTGATTAGCCAGTGTTCCATATACATTCACCATTTCATATAAAGACGCATCTACAGCACCCAATGCGATAGCAGGAACAGCAGGAATATCGCTTGAAATACCCATTTTATGCGCCATATCCACTACTGTATCAAGGGGCATTTTCATAATCGTACTTACCGTAACAGAGTTGATCGAACCACTTAACGCACCTTCCATCGAGTAAACACCACCATATTGATTATTTGCGTTTTCGGGTTTCCAATCCTCATAATCCGTATAAATCACTAAGCGATTATGAGTGTATTCACAAGGTTCGATACCTTGTTCTAGGGCTGTACTATAAACAATCGGTTTAAACGTTGATCCAACCGAACGTTTGGACTTAACGTGATCGTATTGAAAATATTGAAAATCAATACCACCAACCCAAGCTTTGATATTTCCACTTTTATGATCCATTGCCATGAAACCAGCATTGAGTAAACAAAAGTAATATTTGATAGAATCGAGTGGACTGATTTCTTTTTGAACATCTCCTTTTTGCCAATCAAAAATAGTCATGTTTATAGGGGTGTCAAAAATGGTATTGATTTCTGTATCCGACTTACCCGCTTTTTTCAGACTCTGATAACGACGAGATGTACGTTTGATATTTTCAATGACTTGATCGTCACCCCAAGGTTTTTGACCTTTCCAGTGTTGATCAAAATCTTTTTGTAGTAACGCCATGTGTTCATTCACAGCCTCTTCTGCCGCTCGCTGCATACGTGAATCTACGGTCGTGTATATTTTTAAACCATCCGTATAAATATTATAATCTGTTCCTTCGGTTTCGTTAAGTTGTGTAATTTTTTTATCTAAAAATTGACGAAGATGTTCTCGGAAATAAGTAGCTGTTCCTTCGTTTTTACTATCACGACTATAAGAAACATTAAGTGGAATTACTTTTAGACGTTCATAATCTGCTTCATTGATATAATTGTATTTCAACATTTGACCCAAGACGACATTTCGACGTTCGACCGCTAATTCTGGATTTCTAATTGGGTTATATCGAGTATTTGCTTTTAGCATACCAATTAATAAAGCAGCTTCTTCTGTACTCAACGTAGCAGGTGTTTTACTAAAAAACTGTCGAGCAGCCACTTGAATACCGTATACATTATATCCAAATGGAACAGTATTCAAATATAAGTTGATGAGTTCTTCTTTAGTGTAAGCTCGTTCTAACTGACGAGCAATATACATCTCTTTAATTTTATTTACAGGAACAGTTAGAAAAGAGTAGGAGCGTCTTTTAAACACATTTTTAGCGAGTTGTTGACTCAACGTACTACCACCACCACTCGATACATCTCTACCAAGAATCGTTTTAAAAAATACACGTAATAAAGCCGTTTTATCTACACCTTGATGTTCAAAAAAACGAGCATCCTCTGTTGCAATAAGTGCATGAATCAAATCAGTAGAAATGTCTTTATACTCAACATCAGTCCGATTTTCAATGTAATATTTACCTAGTAAAACCTCATCAGCTGAATAAATTTCAGAAGCATTGTGATTTTGTATTTTTTCAATTTCTACGGCTGTTGGCAATTTTCCAAATACTCCAAAACGAACCAAACCGACCAACAAAAATATAGAAAGAATAGCTCCTAAGAATAACCCTGCACCTATTTTTACACTCCAACCTAAATATGGATGTTCAGAAGACCACTTTTGAAAACGTCGATATACATTACTAATTTTAGTATTGGAAACTTCAAAAAAAGCCTTTAAAGATTGTTTTGATTGGTTTTTGGACATAGCTTGATAAATAATTTATTCGTTATTAAGTAACGTATTTTGTGCTACAAAAGTGTGAAGAAATAAGAAGATATATGAATCGAATAGGAGTTATTTATTCTAATAATTCAATTTTCTATCCCATCAATCTACACTTCTACTTCGGATTAGTATTGATTTCCAATTGCTATGATTGTGTAAAAAGATGGGTAATTAGATAAATATATA
This sequence comes from Saprospiraceae bacterium, assembly GCA_020628085.1. GTDB lineage: Bacteria > Bacteroidota > Bacteroidia > Chitinophagales > Saprospiraceae > JAHDES01. The sequence continues at coordinate 26,492 of JAHDFQ010000037.1, read as the reverse complement.
TGAATTATTTATGAGAATAATTTTAAGGTTTTAGAAAAAATTGTAATTTTATTGTACCCTATCAGTAATAATTGGAATATAATCCCAATTTCATTCTTGTCTAGCCAAATTAAATATAATTAATTCATACATTAATCAAGTAAGTTAAATGGGTAATTTACTTTGCCTATACCTAATCAACACAATTTTACTACTTTTCTTAAATATCTACTTTTCAATCTATAAAAATTACTTGATAAACATCAGAAAGATGATCTTACCATGGAATCTTTTATGATATAAAATCTTAGTAAAATAACCATTATGAATCAAATTTTACAAACTTTAGTTCTTACAGCACTCGTTACTTTAAATGTCTCCTTGTTAGCTC
>JAHDFQ010000037.1:0-26022 GCA_020628085.1 Saprospiraceae bacterium | reverse complement strand
GGATCTTCGGGTGGAGCTAATGATAATGATTTTGCCTATCAGTGGTACGGGCCAAATGGAAATGATATTGCTCAAGGTTATGAATTAGAGGGTATTACAGAATCAGGAGAATATACACTACAAGTAGTAGATTTTACTACAGGATGTTCTTCCTTTGCCACCGTAGATATTCCGTTTGATACCATTTCTCCTACTGTTGAACCTGAAATAGCTGCTAATTCTGAGGCTATTTTAGGCTGTGTCAATAACCAAGTGACCATAGATGGAAACGGCTCAAATGGTGTCAGTTATGCTTGGGAAGGTCCAGACGACTTTACAAGCTCCGCATCGTCACCTACTGTTACTGTTGGAGGAGAATATCTAGTAACCGTTACAGCGGCGAATGGATGTACTGATGTAAGTAATATCGAAATCCCAACCGATACCTTGCCACCTAGCGTAAGTGCGACAGGTGGATTGATTAATTGTTTTAATCCTATGATTCCAATTAGTGCATCCTCTGAAGATGATGGAGTCTCCTTTACATGGTCGGGATCGGGAATTTCAGGAGACGGTGAAGAATTAGAGGTGTCAGCTGCTGATACATATACCGTAGTTGCTACTGGAATGAACGGTTGTACCTCTTCTACTACGGCTATTGTAACAGAAGATGTTACACCACCAACCGCAACAGCGGATGTAGCAGGAGTTTTAACCTGTACAACTACTGAATTAACGCTAGACGGTGGAACAAATATTAGTAACGCTTCCTTCGAATGGTCAGGAGGAGTCACTTCAACAGATGAAGACCCCGTCGTATCGGAAGCCACTACTTACGATTTGGTAGTAACTAATTTAGATAATGGTTGTACTGCTACTGCGAGTGTTGCGGTCAATGAGAATATAACCCCACCAGATATATCAACTGCCGTAGACGATGTGTTGGATTGCGTCACCCCACAAGTAGGATTGCAAGGAACAACCCAAACAACGAACCCAACTTATCAATGGACAGGTCCTAGTGGGTTTTCAGAATCTACAGCTAACCCAACAGCAACAGAAGTTGGCGACTATACACTGGTCATCACAGCAGAAAATGGCTGTACCTCAAATAGTACAATTACTGTCGAAGAAGACGTAACACTACCAACCGCTGATGCAGGTGATAGTGGTATAATTACTTGTCAAGACACCGAAACAACAATAGATGCTTCCAATTCTAGTACAGGTGCAAATTTTGCATATGAATGGTTAAACAGCGGTGGTTCACCAATCAGTTCTTCCATTAATACTTCTGTTGCTTCACCTGGCGATTATACTTTGATTGTAACCAATACGACCAATGGTTGTACATCAACAGATGTAGTAAACATTGCCGCAGATGAAAATCTACCTACAGCTGACGCTGGCTCACCACAGACGATTACCTGTACACAAAGTACCGTTGATTTAGGTGGTTCTGGTTCATCAACAGGTGCAACAATTACTTACGAATGGTTAGATGAGTCAGGAGGAACAGTAAGTACAGATGCCAATACGCAAACGCCTGTAGCAGGAACATTTACTTTAGTGGTAAGTGACTCAAGCAATGGTTGTGAAACGCAAGACCAAGTTACAATTTCCGAAAATACACTTGATCCAACAGCAGAAGCTGGCGCACCCCAAACGATTACTTGTACAACTCCTGATGTAATGATTGATGGAGCAGCTTCTATTGGTACGGGTACTTTACAGTACCAATGGACAGATGGAGATGGAAATCCCGTGAGTTCTTCGGCTTCTTTTAGTAGTAATAATGCCGGTACCTATACGCTTTTAATTACAGATACAGATAATGGTTGTACTGCGACGGATGCCGTAACAATTGGAGAAGATACAACGCTACCTATTGCTGATGCAGGGGAAACCTCAACTATTACCTGTATTCAAGCACAAGTTCCATTAAATGGTTCGGCTTCTTCTGGCGATAACTTAGTGTTTGAATGGACAGATGCTGATAATAATATTGTGAGTACAGATGCTTCTACGATAACTGGTGACGAAGGAGTTTATAATCTTTTAGTGACGAACAATGTCAATGGCTGTACAGATACCGATCAAGTTAATATTGATATTGATGCAGACTTTCCAACTATAGATCCAGGAAGTCCAACGACGTTAACCTGTGATGTAACGGAAGCTATTTTGGATGGCAGTAATTCTTCTGGTGGAACAAATTTGACCTATGTTTGGCAAGACCCCGATGGTGTTGAAATTGCCACGGATGCCATGACTTCTATTTCTGCACCTGGTACATATACCTTGTTTGTAACAAACGAAGATAATGATTGTACCGATAGTGAAATCTTAGAAATCCCGCAGGATATTGTCAATCCAGAATCTGATGCTGGAAGTGATCAGATTATTACTTGTGATATTACCGATGTTAGTTTGAGTGGATTAGCGTCAAGTTCGGGTTCAGAGTTTATATATGAGTGGACAAACGAGACAGGTGTACCGTTAGGTGATACCAATGAATTGACCGTTTCTACACCAGGAACATACAATTTAATCGTGACCAACACTACAAATGGATGTACAGCGATTTCAAGTGCGATTGTAGAACCCGACGAAAATATTCCAGCGGTAGCCGCTGCACCAGAAGGGATTCTAACTTGTGATATCACAGCTATTAATATTAATAACTTAGGATCAAGTACAGGTTCTACCATTTCATACCAATGGTCGGATGAAACAAATGCACCAATTGGAACATCAGATAATGTAGAAGTATCCGCTCCTGGTTTATATACCTTATTAGTAACAGATAGTACAAATGGTTGTACAAATGAAACCACTTTAGAAGTACAACAAGACATTGTTGCACCGCTTGCAGAGGCAGGTGAAGCAGATATTTTAACTTGTGTTGTAAATTCTGTTCAGTTAGATGGATCAGCCTCGACAGCAGATGGAACACTAGCCTATGAGTGGACGAGTCCAAACGAAGTTAACATAGGAACGACGCCAACTGTGGATGTTGGAGAGGCAGGTGTTTATACTTTACAAGTAACGAATACGGAAAATGGTTGTGTTGCCACAGATCAAGTAGAAGTTGAGCCAGACGAAAACCTACCAACACCAAATGCTGGACAAGCACAAACATTGACGTGTGCTACAACAACTGTTGACTTAGATGCTACTGCTTCTTCAGGTGTCGGAACATTATCTTACGAATGGCAGGATTCTAATGGGCAGATCGTATCAACAGATGCCGTCTCTCCTGTTACTACACCAGATACTTATACAATTATTATTACTGATGCTTCTAACGGTTGTACAGCGGTTTCCAATGTTGAAATCAGTCAAGATATAGTCAATCCAAACCCAATGATTGTATCGCCTGATCAGCTAACCTGTACGGTTGAAACGGTTCTATTAGATGGATCAAATTCAATGGGTGTAGACTTAGAATATGAATGGCAAAATAGTAATGGAGTTGTTGTCGGAACAACTTCTACGACAAGCGTTTCAGAATCAGGTGAATATATGTTACTAGTAACAGATGAATCCAACGGTTGTACGGCTACAGCCTTAACAGAAGTGATTCCAGATGAAAATTTACCAACTGCAATGTCCCAAGTAGATGATATTTTAACCTGTATTATTAACGAAGTGACCTTAAGTAATACAGGATCAAGTGTTGGTAATAATTTCTCTTATCAATGGGAGAACCCATCAGGAACACCAATCGGAACAGACGCAACGACAGATGTGAATGTCGCAGGAGTTTATACGCTTTTTGTAACGGACAATAATAATGGATGTGTGTCAGAATCTACGATTGAGGTAGAGTTAGATAATGCAGATCCTCAAGCGATTATTGAAGATAATAGTCCCCTGATGACTTGTGATATCGATGCAGTTTTATTAAATGGAACAGCTTCAATGCCAAACGGACAATTGACGTACGAATGGTATAATAGTGGTGGCGTATTGGTTTCAACAATACCTGATCCAGAAGTTGGAGAAGTGGGTATGTATAATCTAATTGTTACGAATACCGTCAATGGATGTACGAATGCATCTTCAATAGAAGTGATGCAAGATACCAACCTTCCTGTTGTGAATCTTCCAGCTCCAAATACATTGACTTGTTATGAACCTATGGTTAATGTCCTATCAACAGGTTCTTCTACGGGCGATTTTACATATGAATGGACGGATGAAAATGGGCAATTGATTTCTAATGATAGTTCGATAGAAGTAGATCAGGCAGGTGTGTATCAATTGAATATTATTGATAACGAAAATGGTTGTGATAATGCCAATTCCGTTCAAGTAAATGTAGATCAAGATGCTCCAGATGTAGTAACTTCGGTGGATGATATTTTAGATTGTATTACACCCACAGTAGCATTAAGTAGTGCAGGCTCTTCCGTTGGAAATATGTTTGCCTATAATTGGACAGGCGCAGGTTTAGTATCGAGTGCGACGAATGCGTCGCCAGAAGTGAATGCAAGTGGAGTATATAGTTTGGAAATTACAAATATGGATAATGGTTGTGTCAACACAAACGAAGTAATCGTAGAAGAAAACACCGCAGAGCCCAATGCAGGAATTATAGAAGCGATTGACCCTGCTTGTCAAGGCGATAATAATGGGATAATAGCCGTAGATCAAATCATTGGTGGAACAGCACCATACATGTATTCCTTCAATGGAGGTGGATTAAATATGACAGAAAATTTTGCCAACCTGACAGCAGGTTCTTATACTCTTGAAGTCGAAGACGCTATTGGTTGTACTTGGGATACGCTATTGAATTTGATAGACCCAACACCAATTGATGTAGAACTAGGTCCAGATATGCTTATTGAACTGGGAGATCAGGTAGATATATCAGCACAGATTAATATGGATGCAGATACCATTCACTGGGTTGGTGCAGATAGTTTGTCTTGTGACAATTGTTTAACGCAAAGTCTGATGCCTTTGACTAGCGGAATGTATGAAATTACAGTCTTGGATGAAAACGGTTGTATGGATTCAGATCAGATTTTTATACAAGTAGAAATCAATCGACCGGTCTTTATTCCAAATGCCTTTTCACCCGCAGATGCCAATTTTGTAAATGACGGATTTACGGTGTTTACCAAACCAGGTATTGTTAAGGAGGTACGAAGTTTAGCGGTGTTTGATCGTTGGGGAGAACAAGTATTTGAAAATTATAACTTCCAACCAAACGATCCAACTTTAGGATGGGATGGTACTTTCAACGGCAAAGAAATGGACTCAGCCGTGTTTGTATATTATACAGAGATTGAATTTATTGATGGCGTAGTTGAATTATTCAAGGGAGATGTGACTTTGATGAAATAGTCTCTTGACAGCCTTTCGGTGAAAATAACTTTAAATAGCGTTTAGTTTTGGAAACTGAACGCTATTTTTATATGATGACTTATCGTAACTTACCATTACAAAAAACAGATTAATATGTACAAAAAATTAGGAATAGCCATCGTTTTAATCTTTCAAATGACTAGCGTTTATAGCCAAGATTGGAATTTGTTTCTTCAGCATGAATATGCTAATTATGATTCGACTAAGGAGCAACGACCAATCACTATTTGGGCGGATTCTATTGTTACGGTGGATGAAACCTCAACGGTTTATTTTAATAGACTGATTCAGAAGTGTATGGAATGCTTTGAATCGACTTATTTAAGAAACCAAACGAATTTGATAGGGGATTCTTTGATAATTGAAAATCAAAAATCAACACTATATAAAAGAGGGAATAAGTATGTTTTTTATCCAAATGAACCTACTGGTTTTGAATGGATCATAGATTCTACCGCTAATATTACCGCTCAAATTACGGATTTATATACGACCTCGCTATTCGACCAAATAGATTCTGTTAAACAAATTGTTCTTTCCACTTCTGATACAATACTACTTTCCAGATCATTTGGTTTAATCCGTTTAGATGACCCTGAAACACAAGAAACATATAGTTTAGTAGGCTTAGAAAAAGCAGTTCTTGGCGAGCAAATTCCTAAGTTTAAAGATTATTTTGACTTCAATGTAGGAGATGTTTTTCAGTATAGAAATGTTTGTTCTGGTGGTGAAAATATACCCTATTATTATGACTTTAAAAGAGAAGTTATTTCAAAAAAAATAGAAGGAGATTCTATTTTATATGAATTTATGAATTCGGGTATTTCTTATGAAATAGGGATAGGTAATAATACATCATACGGAGAACCAAACATTTTTGAAACAATATATATTGATTCTATCGGTCACCCTGCAAATGCATATGCTTATCAACTTATTGAAGATCGAATTGATATTGATGAATTTGTTCCATTTTGGACACCGACATTTTTACTAAATGATAACCAAGGTAACTATGTGAAATCAATAGGACAAGACATTAATGATAATTACCCTTACCCTGTTGCTCTTGAAGTTATCCCAAGTAATGATACATTGATAAACACTTATATGTTAGATGGTTTTAATCGACAGTATGAAATAGGTCTTGGGGAGACACGTAATTATTACTGGATATTTGAAGCTTACTGTGAAACAGAATTAATCGGCTATTTCAAAGGAATTGATACGATAGGAACAATCTACGATGATACTTATTATACAGTCAACACACAGAATATTTTGGGTGAACAAGATATTTTTGTATTTCCCAATCCTACTAAAAATGAAGTGTTTTTATCAAACATAGAATGGATTGATATGGACATAGCATATTACAATCTGTACGACCAAAATGGAAAGTTAGTATCTTCTAATCCGATTCAGTCCAATAAAATCAATTTAGAAAATATAAATGCAGGTCTTTATATTTTAGAACTTGTTAATGGTATCATTCGTTTCACGGAACAAATTATTGTGATGGACTAATTTTATTGACAAAATACTTATTACACTGTAATCAAAATATGTTGTAATTTGCAAAATAGCCTTCAGGCTGTCCAGTCGCTCAAAGTATGTGCTTACAGCCTAAAACTCGCCTTGAGATTGGATAGGGCTATGGTACAATTTTTTTTAATAGTTTTAAATTAGAATGCATTTTGTCATGAACCAAACAATCAAAACACACCTTTCCAATGATGAAATTTTAAAACCAATCATTGATAAAATAGAATCCCTATCAAATTCTGTTTCTACGGGTGATTTGTATGTCGATTTGGTTCGAACGATTGTGTTTCAACAACTATCAGGCAAAGCCGCAACTACTATCTTTAATCGCTTTTTAAATCTATTTGAAGATGGATATCCTCGACCAGATTTGATCTTAGAACTAGACATTCCAGCATTACGAGCCGTCGGCTTGTCCAGACCCAAAGCAGGTTATATTCAAAATATCGCTACGTTTGCACAAGCTGAAAAATGGGCACAAAAGGATTGGACAAGTTTTAAAGATGATGAACTTATTAAATACTTAACTCAAATTAAAGGCGTGGGTAAGTGGACAGCTCAGATGATTTTGATGTTCACCTTAGATCGTCCAGATGTGCTACCGCTTGACGACCTAGTCGTTAGAAATATGATGATCGAACTGTATCAAGTTGAGGGTACTAAGAAAGAGGTGACGCAACAATTGACACAGATAGCTGAACCGTGGAGACCATATCGTTCCTTTGCCAGTCGATGTTTGTGGCAATGGAAAGATACGGTTTTGTAATCGTCATAAAATTTAGCTGACTACTTTTGCCACCTTATATTTCCTTTTCATATACCTAGAATAACTAAAGCCCAGGATACTTGGTAAAATCCAAGGGAGAATCATCCATCGTTGTGATAATTCAAGTATGTCCATCAAAACTCGGCTACCACCGAATGCGAAAAAAGCCGTATACGCTGCAATCCCAGAAATAATCGTTCCTTGAATGTGCATTTTGAGTTTTGTTTCTTTGGTCATTGCCTTAGCCTTATTCCAAAGCAACTCTCTTCCTGATGGCATCACTAGTAAGCCAAAAAAGACCATCATCGGCCCCATGCCTTGAAACTGAAATTTAACCGCTCCCATAAAGATCATTCCGATTCCAGTAGAAAAAAGTACTGTCAAAAAGACTCTTCTCATTAAAAAATACTTTTTAGACCATACTTTATCTTGTCGCAGAATCTCGTAAGAATACCAAAGCGGATAAGCTGTAATGATACTTAAAAAACCTAAATACAATGCCGCTATATATTTGCCTAAAGCCACATTACAAACACTTAATATCATGGAAGTAATCAACACCATCCACATCGCACCGTAATAATACCAGCCCACTTTCCGATGATTGGGACTTCCTTTTTTTAGAACAATAGGAATCCAAAACAAGACAAGACTTAGAAAACCGAAAGGAATATGAATACAAAGTGCAATTTTATGAATTAATTCTGCCATGATAAATACGTTTATAAATATGAATAGTGTAAAAGAATAATTCAAACGTATAAACATTTTCAAACGGGGGCAAAGCGAATGTGACGACTGGTAACAGATGGGATAACTAACAAGCCCAAAGTGACTAAATACACGGGTTTGGGACGAATAGCAAAACTGAATGGGTTTATTTTGATCGAAAAACAGAGACAAAACTCCTTGAAACAGGGATCGGATGTTCACAATCAGATAGAGAAAGTATCAAACCTTGAGCATTTCCCGAAGTAGAGATAATCGCTTCTCGATTAACTAAAAAAGAACGGTGACATTTGACAATAGGGCTATTAGGATTTTGATCTACAATCTTTTTTAAGGTAGCTCTTTCTGTTTTTGTTGTTAATGTACCTGCTTCATTAATGTAAACTACTTTTACATAATTTTGTAAGGCTTCTATATATCTAATTTGACGGATAGGGATCTCAAAAAGAAGTTGATTCGTATGACTAATGGAGGAATTGGTTTTTGGACTTTCATTAATTTCATGGGCGATCCGTTCATACTTCTTTTCCTGCCTCAATAAAGCCAATGTACCTGTTGCGATCATCGGGAATATACCAATCAAAAACGTTCCTCGCATCATATAGGGTAGAAATTGCCAATCAATATATCCAAAAAAAGAAAGTCGAATAAATATATAATTGGCGATACTGATACAAAGCACCATTCCCATCGTATATATAATCCATTTTCCAAAAGTAAAATTATTGTTTGCTTTTTTAATACCTAATCCATAACCAAATATTAAATCAAATAGTATAGAGGTTACAAAGGTAATCATCCCGAAACCAAGACAGTATACCAGTAGTAGATCGCCCAATTCGTCCATATCAAAAGGCTGAAAAAAATAGAGAAAAAGGAAAATAAATAGACCTACTACAAAGGCATTGCGGAGTAATATTATAAACTGTTCTTCATGTGGAAAAGGCTTCCTTAAGAAATCAATAATGTTCTTCAATAGCTTCATTTCCTAAAGATAGTAAAAACGGGAATTTGATGCCACATCAAATTCCCGTTTAAGGTTTTTTAGAATAATTTCTAACTATTTTATCATCTCAAAACGTGTATACGGCTGTAACGCTTTAGGAATACGAATACCTTCTGCGGTTTGATTGTTTTCGAGCAATGCCGCCACAATACGAGCCAAAGCCAAAGCAGAACCATTTAGGGTATGTGCCAACTGTGTTTTTTTATTCGCATCTTTATAGCGTAACTTTAAACGATTACTCTGGAAAGTCTCAAAGTTAGAAACAGAACTCACTTCCAACCAGCGTTGTTGTGCCGCTGACCAAACCTCAAAATCAAAGGTTAGGGCAGAAGTAAAACCCAAATCACCGCCACATAAACGCAAGATTCTGTACGGCAATTCCAATTTATCCATTAAACCCTTCACATGATCTAACATTTCATGCAAGGTGTCATACGACTTGTCAGGATGTTGAATTTGCACAATTTCCACTTTATCGAACTGATGTACTCGATTCAGTCCACGCACATGCGCACCGTATGAACCTGCTTCCCGACGGAAACAAGGGGTATGACCCGTTAATTTGATCGGAAAATCATCTTCTTTTAAAATAACATCTCTATATATATTTGTAATCGGAACTTCAGCCGTTGGAATCAAATACAAACCATCCTTTTCAGTGTGGTACATTTGTCCTTCTTTGTCGGGCAATTGTCCAGTGCCTTGGGCAGAAGCGGCGTTGACCATCAAAGGTGGAATGATTTCTTCATAACCAGCCGCATGTGCTTCGTCTAAGAAAAAATTAATTAGGGCTCGTTGTAACTTCGCACCTTTTCCTCTATAAAGTGGAAATCCTGCACCTGTTATTTTTACACCTAATTCTAAGTCAAATAAATTGTATTCTTTCGCTAATTCCCAGTGTGGTTTAGCGTTATCATCCAGCACAGGCAATTCGGCTGGACCAGCCTGATATACTTCATTATCATCTTCTGTTTTTCCTGCTGGAACAGATTCGTGCGGAACATTAGGAAGTTGAAATAGTAGGTTTTCTAAATCTGATTTGGTTTGATTTAAAGCCTCTTGTTTTTCTTCCGTAGTTCCTTTCAATGCTGTAACTTTTGCCTTCGACTCGGTTGCTTCTGCCTGTTTACCAGCTTTAAAGAGTTGACCAATTTCAGCAGATAATTTATTACGTTCAGCTAAAAGGGCGTCTAGTTCTGTTTGTATATGCTTACGTTGGTCATCTAGCGTGATAATCTGTTCTACAATGTTCAAGTCATCATCAGAAAGCATGCGCTTTTTTAGACGTTCGATAACCGTTTCCTTGTTTTGTTTTATAAAATTAACTTGTAACATTGAAATATTGTATTTGTAAAATGAGTTATAGAGTTGAATATTTGAATCCTAAAACAATTTGCATCAAGACCATGTTGTTATTGTGAATAAACTGACAATGCGTTATTAAGATTCCGTTATGTCGCTTTTTTTGAAAAAAAAACCACACTTTGTGATTTATTTTTCTTTTTAAATCGTGCATTTGATTTTTTAATGCAATTAAAAATGATTTTTAGGCATTTTTTTTGCAAATATACTATTTGGAATTAAAAATTAAATGTATTTTTGCCAAAACAGAAGATAACTCTTCTTAATTTCTAGAGATTGTTTCTAGCATCACTCTATTTTTTAGATATATATTCCTTCTGAATTCCCACTGAGATATAAGTTTCTATTTGTTTTGAGAATAATTATTAATATAGGGGTAAGCATTCTTAGAAAAAATTGAATCAATCTTTTCGTGTAATTTTCATGTAATACCAACGAAAAAAATAAACTCAGTTTTACTTTAAGTAGTGAATTTGTTTGCTGCAAGAAAGTATCAAAAAATAAGTATCTAAAGTTATTTTGAGTAGCTATTTAACAGGACTATCACGATCATTTCTATAAGAGTTTGTAAAAGCTCATTCCCATTTATTTAAATATATTATTTGAACCATTTGCAAACCTTTATAAAGTTTAAAAAATAAAACATACTATTACATATTATGTATGACATCCTTCAATTGAATGACATGCTTGTTCCAGAGTTACGCGAATTAGCGGAACAACTAGAGATCAAAGCATACAAACGTCTCAATAAACAAGAGTTGATCTATAAAATTTTAGATGAACAGGCATTGAGCAAAGGTACAGCAAAAGAAGAATCTTCTGAGGAAGCACCTGTAGCTGAACCGAAAGAAAAGCCTAAGGCAAAAAGAACAAGTCGCAAGAAAGACGAAAGTGCTGAGCGAAAAGAAAAACCGGCTCGTAAGCCAAGAGAATCTCGAAAAGAATCTTCTGATAAAAGATCAAAGGATGATAAAACATCGGATCAGGATAAGCGAGAATCTTCTTCTAAACGAGAACGTCCTTCCAGAGAGGATCGTCCTGCACGTCAGGAACGCTCACAAAGAGACGATCGACGCAAAGAAGAGCCAAAAGGACCACCTGAAAAGAAATTTGACATCGAATTTGATGGCATTATAGAAGGTGTTGGTATTTTGGAAATGATGCCTGATGGCTATGGTTTCCTACGATCTGCGGATTATAATTACCTAACTTCTCCTGATGATATATATGTATCTCCATCTCAAATCAAATTATTTGGCTTGAAAACAGGGGATACCGTCGAGGGTGCTATTCGTCCTCCAAAAGAAGGTGAAAAGTATTTTGCCTTGTTGAGAGTTTCTAAAATTAATGGTCTAGAACCAAAAGATATTCGTGAGCGAGTACCTTTTGACTACTTGACACCATTATTTCCAGAAGAAAAGTTCAACTTGTCTATGTCTCCGACAGGCAAAGATTATAGTACTCGAATCATTGATTTGTTTACGCCAATCGGAAAAGGTCAACGTGGTCTAATTGTGGCACAACCTAAAACAGGTAAAACCTTTTTATTAAAAGATGTAGCCAACGCCATTGCTCGTAATCACCCAGAAACATATCTGATCGTCTTACTTGTGGATGAACGCCCCGAGGAAGTTACCGATATGAAACGAAGTGTACGAGCAGAAGTGATTGCCTCGACCTTTGATGAACCAGCAGAAAATCATGTTCGGGTAGCAGGTATTGTACTTGAAAAAGCCAAGCGATTGGTGGAAAGTGGTCACGATGTGTGTATTCTTTTGGATTCGATCACACGTTTAGCACGAGCTTACAATACAGTTGCTCCAGCCAGTGGAAAAGTATTATCGGGTGGTGTGGAAGCAAATGCTCTACATAAACCTAAGAAGTTTTTCGGTGCGGCACGTAATGTAGAATTTGGAGGTTCGTTGACTATTTTAGCAACAGCCTTGATTGATACAGGTTCTAAAATGGATCAGGTGATCTTTGAGGAATTCAAAGGTACAGGTAACATGGAACTTCAATTGGATCGTAGTTTGGCGAATAAGCGTATGTATCCTGCGGTTGATTTAACCAAATCAAGTACTCGTCGAGATGACCTATTATTGGATAAAGACAACCTACAACGTTTGATTATTTTACGTAATCACTTGGCAGATATGAAACCAGACGAAGCGATGATGTTCTTGCGTAAACACATGCAAGGAACGTCTAGTAACGATGAGTTTTTAGCTTCCATGAATGGATAATTCCGTTTGGTTTTACTAAAAATCTAAATTCATTAAGATCTAAACTACATTACCAAATACAGTAATATTTTTAAAAAAGCAGAATAGAATCATCTATTCTGCTTTTTTGATGTAATAATAATGATACATTCCTCTTTCTAGTAGCAATTAAATATCTTTGTCATGAAAATAAACACCTTACATGCAAAGTATTTCCCATTTATTTATTGGCTTATTTGTTTTGATAAGCACTTGTTTGACTACATCAATTTTCGCTCAAAAATTATTTGAGTTGGAAAAACTTAATAGCAACATTAACAGTGATAATTATGATGAAATTGCCCCTGTTCTAAGTCGGGATGGACGAACGTTATTTTTTACAAGAGTAGGTTATCCGAATTTCAATCCAACTTTGATGGATGGACGAATAGACTTGCATCAGACTATGGGTGAAGCCGCCTATGAAAAAAAACTACAGGATATTTACTCCGAAATAGCAGGTACAGAAGTTTATTATCCTAAACTTTCACAATTCAATCAAGATGTATGGATTGCTCGTTCGTATGGTGGTGATTTGAATAATGTGACGCATCCGTCTTATCCGCTTAACAATGCCCTTCCCAATAGTGTTTGTGCGATTCCACCCGACGAAAAATCAGTTGTCTTAATCAATCAATTTGACTTGGATGGTGGAATGCGCAAAGGTTTTTCGATCTCGCATCGTGACGGAGACGGATGGACGTTTCCACAACCTTTATACATTGAAGATTATGAAAATATTGGTACAGACGTTGGTTTAACCATGAGCTATAATGGACAGATTTTGATTTTGACCATGAATAGTAAAGATGGAAAAGGCGATAATGACCTTTATGTTTGTTTTAGAATAGGGCCATACAGTTTTAGTGCCCCGCAAAATATTGGTAAAAATATCAATACTAAATTTAGGGAGACCACACCTTTTTTGACCGTTGACAACCAAACACTCTATTTTTCTTCTAACCGAAAAGGGGGCTTGGGTGGAAACGATATTTATTATTCTAAACGCTTGGATAATACTTGGAAAAATTGGTCTAAACCTCGGCCGCTTCCCGAACCGATCAATTCCCGTGCTGACGACAGCCAACCTTTTTATAATGTTTTGAATGGTTACTTATATTTTAGCTCAAAACGAGATGGTTCGAGTGATATTTTCAGAGTAAGAACCGCTAAACCTGTTAAAGAAACGGTGACTATCATAGGACGGGTATATAATCCAAAAACAGATGAAACGATTCCAAATGCTAAAATCATGTTGGCAAAAGAGGATAGTAATCTGTTTAGAAAAGTGGCTTTTGCCGAAGATGGAACCTATCAAATGGAGTTGCAAAAAGGAGCAGTTTTTGATTTTATAGCCGAAAAAGACGATCATATTGGCGAAAAGCGATCCATTGAGTTTAATGCTAAATATCTATATTTTAAAGATTATCGAGTGGATTTACCGCTTAGTCCGATTGAAGCAGGAACAAAACTCAATCTCAAACCGATCTTTTTTGCACAATCTAAACCGATTATTTTGGAAAAGTCTTATGCCGCTTTGGATGAACTAGCCGCTTACCTAAAAGAGCATCCGCTGTACTACGTCATCATAGAGGGACATACAGACAATCAAGGAAAAGAAAAAGATTTGATGCAACTCTCCAAAGACCGAGCAGAAGCGATTAAAGAATATTTGGTGTATCAAAAATTCATCAAACCTGTGCGTCTAGAAACGGCAGGCTACGGAGCAACTAAACCTATGACGGACAACTCTACCGAAGCACTTCGAGCCAAAAATCGCCGAGTAGAAGCTGTTATTTTAACGGTTAGTCATATTATTGAGCGACCTGTGGGTGAGGAGGCAGCATCTGAATAGTTTTTTGTATCTTAGTCGTATTATCAACATATAAAAACTTAAAACAGATGAAAACCAAATTGATTTTACTTTTCCTTTGTCTACCTTTTTTGGGTATTGGACAATTCTCTTCATCATTAGATGTGATAATTGGTTCAGAATATTCTTATCGACATCTATTAACCACATCAAGTGAGGATTCTGGTGTACAGTTCACGATTGATAGAAAAGACTTAGAAAGTCCGAAATATAATTGGCGATTTGGAGTCAATTATAACAAAAAACTTTCTCAGAAATTCTATCTTAAGACAGGTCTCCGTTTAGCACGAGGAGGTTACGTTCTTAACCAATTTTATGCTTTACAATATGGTACTCAGCATGATGGACAAGGAGGTTTTGATCCTAATGCTCCTACATTAGAAGAATTTAATGACCTTAATATTTCCTATAACTATCTTTTTGTTGAAATTCCAATTGTTGGTCGTTATCAATTGAGCGAAAAAAAGTGGTCCCCTTTTATTGAATTTGGTGTATCTCCAATGATTTCTCTAGAAAAAAGTAACCTTCGTACTTACAATAAATTTCATCTTGCCAGTAATCTGTCAGTCGGAGTAAATTACACGCCATTTGAAAAAGTACAGTTCTTTGCTCAACCTATCTTTAGATATCACTTTACCAATTTAGTGGACGATGCTCCTATCAAGGAACATTTATATAATTATGGATTAGAGTTCGGTGCTAGATGGAAAATATAAATTTATATTCTTAAAAATAAAAACAGATGAAAACCAAATTAATACTTCTTTTACTCGGTCTTCCATTTATGGCTATTAGTCAATTTACTTCTTCCTTGGGTTTGGTGGTTGGCTCAGAGTTCTCTTATCGACATCGACATACCTCAAGTATTGATCCCGATATACAGTTTGTCTCTAATGCTTATGGAGCAGAAACCCAAAAGTATAATTGGCGATTTGGTGTAAACTACAATCATAAAATCTCACCAAAACTCTATCTTAAAACAGGTATTCGGTTTGCGAATGTTGGTTACCAACGAAAAATAACAGGATTAATCTATGGAAATCAATTTGATGGTAATATATTTGATCCAACAATAGAATCTGCAGATCCAAGCGAAGTCCGTTTCACTTACGATCATTTATTTATAGAAATCCCCCTCATTGCTCGCTATCAATTTAATAAAAAGAAATGGTCGCCTTTTGTAGAATCGGGTATGTCTTCTATGATTCTTTTCGATCAAAGCAATGAATATTCCTTCAGGAATACCACCTCTCAAAGTGATCCCAATGTGGATTATAAAACACTTCATTTCGCAGGAAGTCTATCGGTAGGTATGAACTATACACCTTCTGACTATTTCCAATTTTTCGTTCAGCCCATTTTTAGGTATCATTTTACCACTTTAGTCAATGACGTTCCGATTAAAGAAAATTTATTTAATTACGGAATTGAGTTTGGAGTGAGACGAAGGTTGCAATAGAATGTTTAAAGAAACAACAATGAAAATACCGTTAATTATATTCCTATTTTGCCTTCCTGTTATGGCTATTGGGCAATTTTCATCATCATTGGATGTTGTGGTTGGGTCAGCTTATCCACAAAAAGAAACACATTTCCAGACAATAGCTGTCTCATCAATAGATGACCCTAGCTTAATACTTAGTTTATCAAAGCCATTTGAAGTATCTAAGCGTAACTGGAGGTTTGGGATAAGCTATAATCAACAGATTATAGATCAATTCTATTTTAAAATAGGTGCTCGATTTGCACATTATACATACAAAGCAACAACAGAAAATCACCGAAATAGGATAAATACTCCGACTGATACAGAACCACAACTACCATCGTCAGATACAACTGGGGTTAACTTCATCCAAAATCCTATCCCTTTCGACGATGTAAGGGTAACTAAAAATCACTTCTCATTTTTAGAAATTCCAATAATGTGGAGATACCAGTTCAATCATAAAAAATGGTCTCCTTTTATTGAACTTGGTCTTTCTCCAACTGTATTAATTGGCCAAGATAGACTTTACATTTATAGAAAGCTTCGACTTGCAACCAATCTATCCGTAGGTATACATTATACTCCTTTAGAACATTTACAATTCTTTGTACAGCCTATATTTCGATATCATTTAACAAAATTAAATGGTAATCTATCATTTGGTAATGACATTCATAGCTATGGAATTGAGTTTGGAGTAAGAAAAAAATTATAAAGACATTTAAACTGGAATACAATGAAAGCTCTAACTACTTTATTTTTTTACATAATTCCTTTCTTAGTTTACGCACAAAACGAAAGTAGAACCGTCATTCAGAGAGATAACGCTACACTCTATTACAATGCGCTTGAGATAGATAATGATGAGGTTATTTTGTTTCCCGGATGTCATAATGATTGGTGTAATGAGTTCATGTTAGATCGAATAGATCAATATGGGAATCTGATGGAAACCTTTACTTTTGAATTTCCAAGAGAAGGAGATATGTATTTTGTAAAATCGACATTACCTTTTTCCAATAATACAATTCATTGTATCATAAGTAATAATAGGGCAGATAGTATATTCCTATTAAATATGCAGCTTAATTTAGAAACAAAAGAAACGACCCTACTAGATGAGTTTTTATTATCAACCACTCCGATCGGTATTATACTTAGTCCGCCTAAATTCAAAGAAGAAGGCTATATTCTCGCAGGTACTGTCACCGATGGCATTAATCCTGTTGATTATATTTTTATAACCATCCAAGAGAATGGACAATTCGATGATATTCAATTAATTCCCCAAGACGAAAGCACCTTTCCTATCCTTGGTGGCATACGTAGTTTAGATATTATTGCTCCCAACCGCTATCTCATCACGGGAAGAAGGCTAGAAGCCTCTGTCATTGATAGTCATTATAATCAAATATATTCGATTCCGTTTTTTGAGTGGGACGCAGCCACACAAGATTTTATTTTTACAGGAAATCCCTTAGTCGGTGTTATTCTAAATGATTCTACACTATTAATTGATGGAATTGGTGCAATCGGTCAAGAAACTTTAGGCTCTCAAGATCAAATTATCGTACGATACAAATACAATAGTGATACCGCTTTTTATAATAATGTCGTCAAAGTAGAAAACCTTGCGGGCGCAGCAATTTATGAGAATCAATATGGAAGTATGAAGCGAGATATCAATGGTGATTTAATATTGGGTGGCTATGAAAATTTGAGTATCAACCCTAACGGTTCTGGAAATCCTAATCATGTTTATCTAGCGAAGTATGACACTAACCTTGAAAAGGTATGGTATAAACGCTTTGGAGGAGATTTTTACCATCAATCGTATAACTTGACTCCTCTATCCAATGGTAATATCCTGATTTATGGTAATATCCACAACTATTTCGGTGCATTTGAACGAGAAGGATTTTATATATTAGTAGATGGAAAAGGCGATATTGTTAGCTCTACACACTCTGTTTTTCCAATAAAAACGATAACTGTCTCTCCTAATCCAGTGAAGGATAGACTCCATATAGATTTACCTGTAAACGACGTCACTACTATACAAATCTACAATAGCCTTGGTGCTCTAGTTTATCAGGGACAATCAGAAAATAATATCAAAGTTCAGGAATTTCCAAGAGGACATTACTTTTTAAAAATTCAAGGAAACGGTGTGATATACCAAGCTACTTTTCAAAAACTATAAACTCAAATCCGTACATTCGTATTTTTAATTAAATACGACTCAACGCCTTGGTCTTTAGTAGCATTACCTTTTTATGTTATTTTTTGCCGTTGTTTTTGCTAGTGTATTATCTAGCAGATACTCGATACAAGAATGCTGTTATTCTAGCGTTTAGCGTATTTTTTTACAGTTGGGGTGCACCCCAATTTGTATTTATCCTATTGGCCTCTACGTTTTTAGATTTTTATTTAGTCCGGTGGATGCACCGAAGTACTAATTCTAAACGTAAAAAACGTCTATTGAGTCTATCCATTCTCCTTAATTTAGGATTACTAGCCTATTTCAAATATGCTAACTTTTTTGTTGAGAATTGGAATGTTTTTTTTGGGTTGTTTGATATTGCACCTAGTCCGTGGACGGCGGTCGTTCTACCGATTGGCATTTCATTTTATACCTTTCAAACGCTGACTTACTCCATTGATGTCTACCGAAAAGCGCATAATCCACTACAAAAGGTATCAGATTATATGCTGTATATCATGATGTTTCCACAGTTGATTGCAGGACCAATTGTCCGTTTTAATCATATTGCAGATCAGATTAATCAACGTCAAGAAACGTGGGATGATCGAGTTTTGGGATTTTATCGTTTTATCATCGGGTTATCTAAAAAAGTACTAATAGCAAATGTCATGGGTGCAAAAGCTGATGAACTCATGGGCGGTGATTTGATTATATTAGACGCAACAACGGCTTGGATTGGAATTTTAGCCTATACTTTTCAAATCTATTTTGATTTTTCGGGCTACTCGGATATGGCGATTGGGATTGGACGGATGATTGGATTTAAGTTTCCAGAAAATTTTGATAATCCGTATACCTCTCGAAGTATTTCGGAGTTTTGGCGACGCTGGCATATTACGCTCGGTGCGTGGATGCGAGACTATTTATATATTCCGTTGGGTGGCAATCGAGTGAATTCAAAAGCACGATTGTATTTCAATCTTTGGTTGGTTTTTTTAGCTTCTGGACTATGGCATGGGGCTTCTTGGAACTTTGTCTTGTGGGGCGCTTTTCACGGATCATTTTTAATCTTAGATCGCCTATTTTTATTGAAAATCTTAAATAAAATTGGAACGATTCCATCCGTATTATTTACGTTTTTTATAACGATGCTGGGTTGGGTGATTTTTAGAATTGAGCATTTTGAAGATGCTATGATATACTATAAAAAGCTATTTTCATTTGAATTTTCGGCGATTCAATGGAGCAGTGACCCTAAATTTTTTAGTATTTTAATCATCGCTATGTTCTTTGCTTTTTTTAGATTGATTCCTAATTTTGGAGAACGGATTCAAGACCAAGTCTTTTTCAACAGCTATACTAACAGGATGTTGATAACTATGTTTATAACTTGTAGTTTGCTATTTGTACTATGTCTGGCTTCTATTGTCACGACGGGTTTTAACCCTTTTATTTATTTTAGATTTTAACGTGCGCAGGTGTTTTTAATGTTTTAACGAGTAACAATTTAACATATTAATGCAAAGCGAGACATTGGTTTTATAACTTATACGCTAAAGATGAACTTAATGATAATAAAAAAATACGTTTGCAAGCAAGTATATGTATGCACGTTAACACCTGAACACGTGCGCACATGAGTACAAAAAAGATACTCTTTGCGGGTTTATTTTGCTTACTGTGTTTGCCGCTATTGCAAAAAGAATTACCTTTTTTTCCTGAGAAAGGATTAAAAGGGGCAGTGACGTATCAGGCAAAACCTAAATTTTCTTGGCGATCTTGGTGGCATGGTAGTTTTCAAAAAAATCAAGAATTATACGCTAAAGATCATGTTGGTGGACGAGCGAGCTTGGTGCGTTTACATAATCAATTAGATTATTCATTGTTTGGAAAAATTAATGCAAACGGAATTGATGTTGGTAAAGAGGGATACTTATTTGAACGAGGTTATATTTATGAATATTTAGGTAAGAACTTCGTCGGTAAAGCGAAAATTGATGAAAATACACGACGGGTTAAATTATTGCAAGATAGTTTAGCAAAATTGGACAAAACACTCTTGGTCGTTTTAGCAGCAGGAAAAGGCTCATATTTTCCAGAATATTTCCCAGAAAAATTTCAAAACTATCCTAAAACGATTTCTAATTACGAATACTATAAACAAACGCTGACGGAATCCAATGTCAATCTGATAGATTTTAATCAGTGGTTTTTGGAGATGAAAGATACAACTTCGTATCCGTTGTTCCCGAAAACGGGCATTCATTGGAGCGATTATGCTGAGTATTTGGTGGCAGATTCTTTAATCAACTACATTGAAGAAGTGCGAAATATTGATCTTCCAGAAGTCATTTGTGAAGGTGTTGAATGGCACAATCCACCTATTAAACGAGATCGAGATATAGAAGAAGGCATGAATTTGATACAAACCTTCGATAATTTTGAAATGCCGTATCCGAAAATTCGATTTGAAACAGATGGAAAAACACCACTCAACGCCATGATCGTCGCAGATAGTTATTATTGGGGCTTACAAAATATGGGCTTCACCAATCAGGTGTTTGACGAAGGACATTTTTGGTATTATAATAATAGTATTCATCCAAATGTAGGTGCAGCCAATAAGGTAGTGGATGTTGATTTACTGGAACAAGTAGCAAAAAAGGACATTATTATCTTACTCGCTACAGAGGCAACGCTACCTGCTTTTGCTTGGGGTTTTGTACATAATCTTTATATGGAATGGTTTGAACCTCAACAAGTCGTTCGACAAAAAAAATTAACAAGAGTAGAACAAAAAATCAACGAGATCAAATCGGATGCCAGTTGGATGGAACACATTCGAGAAAAAGCAGCCCAAAACGGTATTTCGGTAGATTCGATGTTGTATAAAGATGCCGTTTATTTGTTGGAAAGTAACCAATAAAATAAAAAGCGGATCAATCAAAATGATTCAACTGATCCGCTTTAAGTAGTAGGTCAGAAAAATTAGTATAATAAAACCTTCAAGTCCTTCAAATATTTCCTTCGTAACTTCCAAGTATTCAGTTTCTTAGTCAATTTTTGAAGGACGGTTTTATTATACCTGCCTGCGGCTGGCAGGCAAGTAATTTTATCTGACCGCTTTTGAAGCAAGAAAACGAGACTAATCTTGCTTGATATTATGAATATCCATTTGCGGAAATGGAATACTGACACCTTCTCTATCAAATGCTTTCTTCACATGTTCTTGCATGTAGAAAAAAGTCGGCCAGTAATCATCACTTTTACAAAATGGGCGTGTAAATAAATTGACAGAACTATCTGCTAGTTCCCGCACTGTTACGGTTTGTTTTGGAATATCCAATACCAGTGGACATGATTTGCCTACTTGAAGTATAATATCTCGTGCTTTATCAATATCATCACCATAGCCAATCCCGAAAGTCAATTCAACTCCAATTGTTCCTTGTCCAGAAATATTTGTCATCGTATTACTGGTAATAACACCGTTCGGAATAATGATATGCTTATTGTCCAAGGTTACAAGCACTGTATGAAAAACCTGTACTTCCTTAACTCGTCCTGTTTCTCCACCGCCAACTTTTACCAAGTCTCCTACTTTATAAGGTTTAAAAACTAAGATCAAAATACCACTAGCAAAATGCCCTAAATTACCTTGCAAAGCTAAACCAATTGCAAGTGCTAGTGTACTGAAAATCGCTACAAAAGAAGTTGTTTCTACCCCAAATTCTTTAGCAACCGCTAATAACAATAGAATCTTTAGTCCAACATTGACTATCGATAGAAAAAAAGGACGGATCGTTTGATCTATATTTCTTTTTTCTAAAAATACTTTTAAGGTCTTGTTGATCTTACTAATAATCCAAAATCCAATGATTAGGGTTAAAATTGCACCGACTACACTGGGGGCATAGTCACCAATAAATATCCGTATCCGTTGCATTATTATTTCCATAAGATTGATCGTTTTGCTTTGTTATTCAATAAAATTGTAATGTTACATTATTATTTTAATACGTCCTTGTCATGTTTTCAGGTACACAAATAATGAAATCAGCTTTTCCGAGATGCTCTTTATCCAATTTTTTAATATCCTTTTGAAGTACCATGCTAATCGTTGCATAACTCAAATTGGGCGCTGCTTGTTTCAAATACCATAAAATTCCTTCATAATTATCAGAATGATATGTTCCATTAAAATGTAGAAAGGTAGCTTCTTTTTGATAGTTTTTCAAAATAAAATGCGCCATTGTTGCATCTTTTATAGCTTGAGCTTTTGGGAAATCTTCATTTCCACCCCCCATATCTAACATCGCTTGATAACCTGGGAGTGTTATGTCAAATGTGAAAGGTATTGGCGTCATCCAAGCTTTCTCTTCATCATCTAAATTTTCTAATGAAGATATGCCTTGTCGGAACAAACGGCTGGCATATCGACGAGGAATATTAGTCGCAATAAAAGGTAATTGATTGGCTTTGGCAAAATTGACCAACGGAGCATAGTCTGTTGGATAATTATCCCATAAACGAGCCAACGTATCCAGTGCAGCTTGATCTATTCGACCAGTCAAATAATCGTTTAAAACCTGTTGATTGTCGGTTTCAAACATTTCTGCACCTAAAATTAGGTCATTATTAGGTGCTAAAGATTGGGTAACTTCCAACTGTAACCAATGTGCAATCGGATCATTGTGATATTCTCCAAATAAGATAATATCAGCCTGATCAAGTTGCTTAATCATCTTCTTGTACTTGACTTTTTTACCTTTGGTATTATACAGAACATAGGCAGGCTTATCTTGTGCTTGTAATGCTAAAGTCCAACTTATAATGATAAATAAAAGGAGGGTATTCTTCATCAGATTTTTTCTTATTTAAGACTGTGTAATAGCAATAGTCGCTAAACTCACTTTTGTGTTATCAACTGCTAGCAATTTCGTCGCACAGGCTTCTAATGTTGCACCTGTTGTTAGTACATCGTCTACCAAAAGAACATGTTTATGTCGGATAGGGTTTGCGAGATTTACATAAAATGCTTTCATCACGTTTTCAAAGCGTGCCATTCTTGATTTTGTTGTTTGAGAATCTGAAAATACACCTCGTTTTAAAACCTTTTTTGACCAAGGTAACTGCATCGTTTCGGCTAATCCAATAGCAATGGCATCAGCCTGATTATAACCTCGTTTATATTCTTTTTCAGGATGTAATGGGACGGGAATAATTATATCTATTTTTTGAAAAAATGGACTTTTCTTTAGTTGATGACCATACCAATTACCTAGTTCTACACCTATACTAAATTTCTTATTATATTTTAATTGATGAATCATGTGTTGCGTTTTTCCACCTTGTACAAAGGGAAACATAGCTGCACCTGCTTCGATTGGAATACGTCCCCAGAATCGTTCGGTGAACGGATTTTCTTTATTTAGATGATAATTGGTAGGTAATAATTTGACTCGACAAGAGACACAAACCACCTGTTTCCGAGGTGGAACTTTTTGTTCACACGCCATACACAAATTAGGGTAAATTAACCCAACAATATCTTGGCAAGCTCGTGTAATTGTTTTTCTCATGTCGTGTTATTAAGTCCAGATTTTGATCTATTTCCAAAGTTAATCAAAGCCTTTAATATAAAAAAACGCCTGCCCCGAATTACGGGACAGACGCATCAAAACAAAACGAAAAACCAACTTTAAACAAGTTTCTTTATATAAGTAGTTCGTCAGTAAAACCCGCCTGCCGTCGGGCAGGTTAGTACAAAACAAATCTATTAATCCGTCAAAAAATAATTCGTAACCCCGAGTCCTCGGGGTCAATTACTTATTCTTTTTATGACGGCAGATTTTTTTGCACAAATAATTTTGACTGACTACTCAACAATATTATTTTAATTAAATAATATATAAGTATTTTTCTGTTAGGTTACATAATAAAAACCCATCAGGGAGTCATTTTGTTGCGCCAAAAATGTTAAGGATAAAAGATCAAAAGTTAAAGTTTGTGGTTTTAGTCTTCTAGTATACAAACATTAAATATTGACGCTTTATAATGATAAAATCTTTATGTATTTTTCAAATAGATAGAAAACTCCTTGTATGTTCCATTTCGATTGACTCGAACATTGATGGTTTCACCCACTCGAACATTACTCATAATTTCTTGTAATTCAGGCGCACTTCTTACCTCGTTATTGTCAATTCCAACGATCACATCACCAGGTAAAAGACCCGCATATTGAGCAGAACCTCCGTTGACGAGTTCATCAATAACAACCCCTTGTGTTAAATCCAATCCTTTTTCATTGGCATAATCACTGTCCAAGTTAAAGATATTGACACCCAAATAAGCACGTTTATAGTCCCCAAATTCAATAATATCATCTACAATGCCTTCCATCACGTTAACAGGAATAGCGAAAGAATAGCCTGCATAAAAACCTGTTTGCGTCTTTATAGCCGTGTTAATTCCTAATAAGTGTCCTTGTGCATCCACCAACGCCCCACCAGAGTTACCTGGATTGACCACTGCATCCGTTTGTATGAAGGATTCAATTCCGTCAAGGTCTTTTATAATATCTAGATTTCGAGCTTTTGCACTGATTATTCCTGCTGTAACGGTCGAATTTAATTCTAATGGATTTCCAACAGCCAACACCCATTCACCTACTCGTGCTGCATCAGAATTAGCTTTTTGCAAAACAGGTAAATTTTGAGCATCAATTTTTAATACGGCTAAGTCTGCTTTTGGATATGTACCCACAACTTCCGCAGCGTAAGTACGGTTATCAAACAAGGTCACTTCGACTTCATCTGCAAATTCAACCACATGATTATTCGTCACAATATATCCATCCGTTGAATAAATGACACCCGATCCTGTTCCTTCTTTTTGACGAGGCTGCCCACCAAACGGGCTGAAAAAATCTGATCCAAAGAATCCACCGAATGGATCCATTTGAGGATTTTGTTGTCGGCGTTGTTGTGCCAAATCTGCACTTTCGGCTGCTTTAATATGTACTACAGATGGCGTTGCAATCTCGGCTGCATCTGCGAAACTCAAAGGTGCACCATTGTTTCCAACAGGAACATTAAAGCGATGCTTGACCTGCTTTGAATATGATTGTACATCCAATTGGGATGAATTGGATGATGGATTTAAGTATTGAAAACCAGCCAGGGTCATCATACTTCCGATTACTCCTGCAAAAACTAAAGAAATAAGTTGCTTCATAATTTAAAGAGCTTTATAATGATTAATTGGTTGTTTTATATAATTTCTAAAGTTCTAAAAAAACGCTTGATTGCATCAGAAGTTTTTATTCATAATTTGTTTTAACAGGATTTTAACGGGTATACTGGAAAGGGCAGGAAGCAGTAATAGTTCGCTGACGCTGCCTTGAGAAAAACAGGAGGCAA
>JAHDFQ010000265.1 GCA_020628085.1 Saprospiraceae bacterium | reverse complement strand
TAGTTATCTATTCACAAAGATTTTATAGTAGATTCGATTCTTTTTAAAAGCTGATTTATATTTTTGATCTCTTGTTGAAGGCTTTTTAGTTGATCGTTTTGTTTTTGTAATTTTTGTTTTGTAGTGGCTAATGTAGAACTACTCATGGGATAAATATTTGAAATGTATAAATTAAATTGATTCTTAATCTATACCAATCTCAAAATCAATGCCATTTAGGTATGAAATTCTTTATATTGAATCAATCTAGTATTTAATTACCTTTTGCAAAGAAAATTGCCTGCTTTCAATATCTAATAATTGAACAAAATAAATACCTGGGGCTACATTGGAAAGTTGACTAAATGTGACGTTGTACTGTCCAGAAACACCGAGTTCCGTTTTAGTAGAAATAACTTGACCATTTAAATTTATTAACGATACTTGTATATCCGTTGATTGCTCAAATTCTATCTGTACCGTGAATTGATTACTGAATGGATTAGGTGTTATTGTTAGGGTTTTATTTAGAGTAGAATTTTCTACAGAAATGGGTTCTGCAATTTCTACACAATAATCTTCAACTTCACCATAATCGAACGTTTCGCAAGGCATTGAAGGCAAATTCGTAAAACCTTGTCCCACAAATTTCATGCTGATACGCATCCGAGTAGATCCTAGAACTGCTGTATTTGGGATGGAAATTTGCCCCTCTACTCCCCCATTATTCGGCTCATTCGATTCAAAAAGTAGTTCACTCGGTTCAAACACCCCATTTTGATCTAAATCTATCCAGATTTTAAAATATTCAAAGAAGGCATTACCGCTATACCCTGGTAATAAACTCAAATCTAATGTACTTCCTTGAGGAAAAACAGGGTTATCCATTTCGGTATAGTCACCAAATCCGTCGTCATTTCCTGATGTATTCGTAAAATCACCAATAGTAATTTCTTCAATCCACTCATCTGCTGAATTATTAGATTCTGAATCACAATAATCACCTTCAGCACAAGCCCCACATCCGCCCGTCAATACAAAAATGGAATTACTGTAGGATGTTGGTCCCGAACTACAAACAGACCGTATTTGAATTTCATAATTGGTGCAAGATGCTAAATCTGACACGATAAACGAGTTATTTTGTGTATTGATTAATGACCAGTTTCCACCGTCAGTAGGTCTGTAACGAACAGTATAACCACCTGTGGCAGCTAGGACACTATTCCAATTTAATTCTATAAAATCAACATCAACAATACCTTCAGAAATGTTACTAGGTGCTTCGCAACAACCATCCGTTTTAAATTGGAAAGGATTAGAATATCCACTACTTTCTGTCGGACATTTTGATTCTAAACGATATTCATAATTGGTACAAACTTCTAGATTGGTTAATGTAATTGAATTGCCAGTGATATTATTCATGGTCGTCCAATTGATCGTCCCTTCTATCCTATATTGAAGATTGATTGCCTGAGAAGCGGAACTAGGAATCCAACTGATTTTAGCTTGTGTATCCGTAAATTCAAGCACTTGAACAGACGATGGCAAAGGGCAAGTACTACAATTGTCCATCAATAATTGAACACTATTAAAAATATTTAATCGTCCATTAGAAACCGTAATATTTTCAAGCGATTCATTAAAATCAGTGCCATCTAAAATATATTTTTTTGCTAATAATGCCGCGGCAGCAGGATCATTACTTGATAAAGACGCGAAAGATTCACAAGGCGCAGCATACAATAGTGCAACCGCACCTGTTACGTGTGGAGTTGCTCCAGATGTACCACCAAAACCACCGTAATTGCCACCTATCGACGTGGTGTACGCATCCGCTCCAAACGCTCCAAGATCAATATGTGTTGCTCCATAACCTGCTCCTGTTACTTTAGTATCTGTTCGATCTACATTAGTAACACCAATTAAATAATCACTAGTACAAGTTGTCGGTAAATCACCTTCAATATCAACATTGGTATCGCCGTTAATCGTAGCCCCACAATTGATAATACCCGCAACACCTAATGAATCATAGAATGCACACCATAAAGGCACATCGGCAGCTTGACCAAAATCGGTGCCCCAAGATGAGTTGGTAGCAACTACAAAAGCCCCTTTTTCGCCATTCGTTTCGTTATACAATTTTCTTAAAACTAAAGGATATCGGTATGCTTTAATCGCTTGAGTTTCTAGACTGGAACCACCTTCTACTATCATTAATTTGACATCCCAATTCACACCTGCAACCCCTATTCCATTGTTTCCTTTTGCACCAACTATACCCGCCACAGCCGTTCCATGATTATTTCCTGCAACATTATCACTACTTTGATTGACATTCCACCCTAAATAATCGTCTTCATACCCATTTCCATCATCATCTATATCATTATTAGGAATTTCTGCATGGTTGACCCATAAATTATCAACCAAATCTTCATGATCTAAATCAACACCGCCATCAATAACACAAACTACAATTGTATCGCCATTCGGAGTCAATCCACCAGTGGTAATATCCCAAGCCAAGTCCATATCTAAGTCTGCGCCTTCTAGCCCACCTTGACTACCATCGTTGATGTATTGCCATTGTTCAAAAAAGGAAACATCATTTGGAATGGTAGAACGATATTCGAGCAAGTGATTGAATTGAGCTGCTTTGATTCGGCGATTATTTCTTAAATATTGTAATAGCTCACGTTCATTTACCTTTGAATAATCAAACCGTATAGACCAGATTTCCATGGGTTGGTCAATAACTAATTCAGAACCTTGCATTCCGTCACGTCCAAATTTTAAAAAAATATCTGATTTGATAGCTTGAATAGAATGACCTTCTGTGGGTTGTAAGATAACTTCACCCAAAACATGATCCAGTTTTTGGGCAGTACTGGGTAAGGATATAAGTAAAATAGCTGTAATAATGAGTAGTCGGTCGTATATGTTCATATGTGTACAAGTATAGCTTAGTTAGTATGATGTTCTCGTCTATTAAAAAACTTTTACTTTATAAAAATACGAGACTATTCACTTAAAAACCCATTTTAAAGCTATTTATTTTATATATGAAAGCAATTTGACAATAAATAATAAGAATGGAGACTAAACGAAGTCATTTTTAGGAGTATCTAATCGTTTTAATCGAGGAACGGTTTCCAGTGTTGCTGCAACTGTTGCTAAAGGTGGTGCAATTAGCACGCCGATACCAGTAAAGACCAATCCTAGAAATACCACTCCATTTCCCAAGGCAGTTCCACGTCTTTTTTTTACAAAATTTGCCGATCCACGAACACCATAATGTCGTTCCAACGTATAATCCATATTTCCAAAACCTGCATAATAGGCTTGTATTAAAAAGATCAAAACCGATAGGATTGGTCCAATTACAGGAATGAATAAACTTAAAATCATTAACAAAAAGGTATAAAACAACTCTCGTATGATATTCCGAATTGCTATCGTTAATCCTCGCATCAATTCTTTAATCGCTCGGGTCATAGAGAATCCTTCATACACGGTTTGATTGCCTAACATGTCTTTTTCAATTCGCTGCGAAAGTGGACTCATAAATGGCGACGCCAAAACCATGACCAAATGTTTAAAAATGATTAATGATCCTCCCCAAATAAAAATAATACTAACCCAATAAGAGGCTGTTTCAATTATATTTTTTCCCCATTCCCATGGATACCATTGAATGATCCATGCTTCAAAACGTAATGCAAGACCATTAGCGGCAAAATATATTCCTGTTCCAATAAGTAAACTAATGAGCCCTGGAATTAAGAAATAACCCCATAATCGTAAATCTGAAATTTTACGAAATGCACGACTATAAGCTGAAATAGCACTAAAAAAGTCTTGTATCATTAGATGATTTTTTGTTAAATGATATTCAAATTTAGGTGAATTTATATTTCATTTCATAATTCTTCTACTATTGATATTAGATTATCGGCAAAGAAGGTTAATTTGGCGAA
>JAHDFQ010000264.1 GCA_020628085.1 Saprospiraceae bacterium | reverse complement strand
GGGGTAGTTACAGAATACGTGTAAAAAGTAGTCACAAGAGCAAATACAACTAATTGACCAATTTATCATTGACAATTTTTCTAAATGCTTGGTCAGTATCAAGAGCGGCAGTTTTTGTATAAATCTCTGTAGTACCAGATTGGTCATGCCCTAGGAAAACCTGTAAGTAATCTTTAGCCATTCCATCTTCTGCTAAAAAAGTAGCACGAGTATGTCTCAATGTATGAGGTGTAACATCAATAGATTCTATTTTCGCTTTTGTAGCCACTTCTTTTACAATCTGCTGAACTCTACGATTAGTAAATCTATCATTTCTTTGAGTTCTAAAAATAGGCCCACTTTTTCTATCTTTTAAATGAGCCGATAATAAACGAACCAAATTTTCTTCAATCGGCACTTCTCTTCTTTTACTTCCTTTCCCTGATTTAATCACCATCCTCCTTTCCTCAAAATAAATATCGTTGGCATTTAGAGAAGTAAATTCATCTACTCTTGCAGCAGTTTCAAAAAGCGTCTGCATCATTACGCCCACCTTGGGAGATTTATCATAAGCAGTACTAATAAAGTTTTGATACTCCTTTCTGGACATTCGCTTGACTGTACCCTTACCTCGTTTTTCTGGTTTTAGCTCCAACTTTTTTCTGACCTCCTTAAAAATGTATTGAGACTGACTGTAGGTGACCTGCTGTTTAGCAAAGTTTTTCGCAATCAAATTAACCATTCTTTTAAAATCTGCCTTTTCCATAATTTCGCATTCTACTTTTAAGAGGCGAAAAGATAATGTTTTTTGGGCAGAAAAAGAAGGGATTTCTTTTCTGAAAAGCCAAAACTATTCGCACTCTGTACATTATGCGAAATTCAATTTTTTCATTTTTTAAATAAATGTACTATGATTTCGATTTCGAAAACGGCCTACCCCCGTTTCAAAAAAAATTACACAAAAGAAGAGTTAACTAAAATCTTCGAGCCAACCGAGAAGGAATTTAGGTTTTGCCATAAAAATGCTAGAGGTAAAACTCAAAGGCTTACCTTTTTAGCCTTACTCAAATCTCATCAACATTTAGGATATGTTCCTAATACATTGATGATACCTAAATCACTTCGACAGTATTTTGCTAACCAACTTAGTTTTTCAGAAGACCTCGAACTAATTGAACTGATAGAGACTAACAAGAAAACTTTTTACCTTTACCGTAAAGCTATCCGTCATTTTCTAAAAGTACTTCCTTGGTCAGAACAGGCGGCTAGTATTTTAGAGACTACCGTTAAAAAGGCTGCCTTATCAATGAGTAATCCTCCTGACTTGGTAAATGTTGCTATTGAAAAATTAATTGAACAGCGATATGAATTGCCTGCTTTTAGTACGCTCGATAGAATGATTAGTCATATCAGGCATGAAGTGCATTTGGAATTATATGAAAAGTTGAATGCTACTTTACGCCCAAAGCAAAGGAAGGCGTTAGATAAATTACTTGAAGTAAATGAAGGTGATACCGAAACCGATTTTAGTAGAATTTGCAAAAAACCTAAGAAACCAACGTTAACGCTTATGCGCAATTGGACGCTCAGATTAGCTTGGCTCAATCAGCTCATAGATACGTCCAAATTATTTGATATTATCAATCCTACAAAAGTTCATCAGTTTTCTGCGGAAACAGAAAAACTAGAAGCCCTAGATGTAAAGCGAATGAATACTGCTAAAAAGTATACTCACTTGTTTTGTTTGATACAACAACGACAAGTTGACACCAAGGATCAATTAGCAGATTTATTCCTGCGAAGAATTAGAAAAACTCGGCTAAGTGCCGAGAAAAAACTGACCGTTCTACAAGAATTGTTTCGATTGATTGAAGAGCAATTATTGGCTATTTTTTCTCAGGTAGCAGGTTATACCATTGAAATATCCGCAGATAAACACTTGGGCGATTCAATTAGAACGTTAATGAAAAAACATGGTGGAGCTATCTATCTCTTAGATCAATATCAACAGGTAGCGGCTTATCATAACAAAAATTTCCTTCCGCTACTTTGGAAATCTTTTAAAGGCAATCGAGCTGCTGTGCTTAATTTAGTGGAATTACTAGATATTCGTTCAGGAACAGAAGATACAGATATGATAGAGGCACTTGGGTTTATTTTGTCCTACCGAGATAGTCGAAAGCATACCGTCCCCTATGAAACCGATTTAGATTTTATGACTGACCGATGGCTGAATTATGTGGAAACTAATGATAATGGAGTAAGAGTTTTAAAACGAAGAGAATTGGAAATAGCTGTTCTCTTTTATGTGGCTGATGGTCTAAAATCTGGAGATTTGTACGTGGAAGGTTCTGAAAAATATGCTGATTATCGGAAACAACTATTGCCCTGGTCGGAATGTGAAAAGCTATTGGAAGACTATTCCAAAAGTGTTGATTTGCCAAATAATGCAGCTGATTTTGTTGCCCTATTAAAAAAGCAATTAACGGATGCAGCAAAAGCAGCTGATGAAGCTTACCCTGGTAATAGTGATTTCTCTATTGACGAAAATGGTGCACCTCATCTCAAAAGACAAAAGGCGAATCGATTACCTGAAGGCTTACAGCATTTTGAAGAAACAATAAAAAAGAAGATGCCAAAACAAGACTTAATAGATTTGCTCAAAAGAGTACAAACTTGGATTCCTTATACTCGACATTTTGGGCCACCATCAGGAGCGACTTCTAAACTAAAAAATGATACTTATAAATACATCTTCACTATTTTTGCCTATGGTTGTAATCTAGGTGCGAACCAAATGGTTCGTCATACAGATGGAACATTAACCCCTCGAATATTAAGACGCATCAATAAACAGCACATTGATTCTCAAAAATTAGATGCTGCAATTCGAGACATTATTAATAACTACAATAATTGGGGCTTAACCGAATACTGGGGCGATGGTTCGGATATGATCGTGGATGGTACGCACATCGAACTTATTGAAAACAATATGCTAGGCTCAATGCATATTAGATATGGGGCTTATGGTGGCATTGCCTACAAATATTTATCGGGTAAATATATCGCCTTGATTACTCGATTTATTTCTTGTGGCACTTGGGAAGCCATTCATATATTAGATGGTTTTCAAGATAACAAATCGGAGTTACAACCTCATACAGTAATCGGCGATACTCAAGTTCAAAGTGAACCAGTCTTTGCCTTAGCCTATTTAATGGGCATACAATTGATGCCAAGAATGAGGAATTGGAATGATGTTACTTTCGTTCGTCCCGACAATACTACAGTTTATAAACATATTGAAACGTTATTTAAAAACGTAGGGGAATTCAGTAGGATAGAAAAGCATTGGAAGGATTTTATGCAAGTAGCAATATCGATTCATGCTGGTAAAGTTATTCCTTCCATGTTATTAAGAAGGCTTGGAGTGCAAAGTAAAAAGAACAAACTTTATAAAGCCTTCCGGGCATTGGGGCAGGTTGTCCGTACCATTTTCTTACTCAAATATATCACCAACCCTGAAATGCGTAGGCATATTCAAGCGTCCACTACCAAAGTAGAGAGCTTTAATAATTTTTCTGACTGGGTTACTTTTGGAGGTAAAACGTTGAGAACTGGAGACCCTGTAGAAATGGAAAAGCGTATCAAATATGCTGACCTTATCGCTAATATCGTTATGCTTCATAATGTCATTGATTTAACGAATGTGCTTTATGAAATGTATGCAGAAGGAGAAACGGTTACTTCCGAGTTAGTTGAAAAACTGAGTCCATTGACAACTCAACATCTCAGACGTTTCGGTATTATCTTTTTGGATATGAATGATTTACCTGACCCTCTAGAGCAGAAAAAATTGGATTTCTTAGATTAGGTTTTTTGGTCGCAAGGAAACAAGTTTTTCCTTGTGACTACTTTTTACACGTATTCTGTAACTACCCCTATTTAGGAAAATCGTAATGTCATTTGAATGTAAAAAACAACTAAGGTTGTGTT
>JAHDFQ010000036.1:22676-32807 GCA_020628085.1 Saprospiraceae bacterium | reverse complement strand
TTGAAGGATGAACTTGAATAAATCAGGAAAATCCCGTTTGAAAAGTCGTTCGGCTAGATATGTATTAAAAATCCAATAAATTTTTTACATCTGCGTATCGTAAATAGCAGCTAGGGGTTTAGGAATTTCATCTAAAGATTCTCCTAAGTTTTGACGTAAGTCGATCTCGATACCACGAGCAATCGTTGAAATTGGAACATCATTAGCCGAACCTTCAAACGGATTTTCACCTGTTCGCCCAATACGTTCCATGGTGTGAAAAATCCAAGCCACAATAACATAAAAAGGAATGGATAACCACACAAACAAATCTCCAAAAACAGGATGTTCTTTCATAATTGATGTTCCAATTTCCGCAAATTGAGGTACGATTGCCATTGGTAATAACAGAATAAATGTCCACATAAAGTAAAGTAATGGTTCAAAGAAGCAAACTGACGAGGATATGGAAAATTTTTGATACGTTCTGACTTCCCTTGTGAGGCAAATAATTCCTGTAAAAGGGTTTCCAAATTTAGAAAAGCAAACTCCCAAATACCACCCGATTCTTTCAATCGTCTGAGGTGGTGTGACTGTAGATATAAAATAGCTGTTTGTTTATTATTTTTAGTCATCGCATATTCTAAATCTTTTGTTGATAGATATGGTTTTAATGCTTCTTCTACAGAGGTATCCCATTCAAGTGGTCGAATGACTTTACTCCATTCTTGATTGGTTCGTTCACTCATGGCTGTTTCCCACGGTTTGGCTTGTCGCATGGCATGTCGAAGAGCTGTCATCCAAGCAATGTGCCTATAAGTTAAGGTCTTAATTTCATGTTGCAACTCTTGTTTTGACATTTGAACGGTGGTATGTTCATTGGTGACCATATCTTGAATAAACATTCCAAAAGTTCTTGAACTATTGACAATACCACCCCATATTTTCCGAGCTTCCCAAATTCTACCATAAGCAGAGTTGTTTTGAAATCCAATAACAAAAGCAACGGCTGTACCGATGAGTGCCAGAGGTGTCCAAGGAATTTTTAGCCACGATAAACCTAAAAAATAATATAGTGCAACCGTTGTTGTAACAATTACTACAAATACAAAGTGTCTCATAGCGAGTCCACTTAACCATATCCCAAACCTTAAATACCTTCTTTGTGTACATGTTTTATTTTGATTTTTGTAACAAACTATCCCAAAATCTCCACCTCCTTCACAAAAGGTTGCTTATACATACGCTTACCCGTGGCGGCGTGAATCGCATTGGCAATAGCACCGCCTGCTGGTGGTAGAGTCGGTTCTCCTAGACCCGTTGGAGCGTTAAAACTGTTTACAAAATGAATATCAATATCAGGGGTTTCACCCATTCTAATCAGTCGGTAAGTATTAAAATTACTAGCTTGTGGAACACCATTTTTAAATGTCATGTCACCATACATGGCATGACCAATACCATCAATAATACCACCTTCAATTTGGTTCTTAGCCGCAATCGGATTAATCACGATTCCGCAATCCACCGCACAGGTTACTTTGGTAATCTTAGGATTCCCATCTACAATTTTCACCTCAGCGACTTCCGCTACATACGTATTGTGAGAATAATAGGCACTGAATCCTTGATAGATGCCGTCTCTTGTTTTTCCCCAGCCCGATTTTTCGGCAGCTAATTTGATAACTCCTACAAATTTATCAATATCATAATTTCCTTCTGGATGTATTTCTTTTTTTGCTTCTTCAAATAATTCTAAACGTAGTTGAACGGGGTCTTTTTCCAATTTTTCAGCTATCTCATCCAAAAAGGATTGTTCGGCGAAAGCCAAAAAGTTAGTATATGGTGCACGCCATGCTCCGACTGTTATATTACTTTCTAACTGATGATTATCAACTTGATAATTGGCAACTGTACCTGCTGGAAAATTATTAGGAATACTATCAAACATATTCGCATTTACAGCGGCTTCCGCCAAGTGATAGCCCGTTATTTTTCCGTCCTTGATTGCTGCACGGATTTTATATTTAGATGCAGGTCGATATGTACCTGCCGTCATATCATCTTCTCGGCTAAATATTACTTGGATGGGTTTACCTGATATTTTGGAGATTTCAGCAGCTTCTAAGGCAAAATCACCATATAAACGACGTCCAAACCCACCACCCATTCGAGTTAGATCAATCGAAACCGTACTTTCATCCATTTCTAATAAGTCAGCTACTCGCTGGCGTGTCCATTTAGGAGTTTGTATCGGTCCAATTAACTCCGCTTTTTCTGCTGTAACATTAGCATAAAAATTCATGGGTTCCATACAGTTATGTGGCAAAAACGGAGCTTCATACACTCGTTCCATAACTTCGTCGGCTTCCTTAAAAGCTTTAGAAATATTACCATCTTGACGACGGGGTTCTTTTACTTTTTCATCAAATAGTGCTAATAATTGAACATCGTGATCTGTACTATTTTCTAAGGTGGTGTCCTTTTTCCAAGTTGCTTTCAAGGCTTTTTTACCTTTTAAAGCTGCCCAAGTTGACGTTGCTAATACAGCCACTTTATTACCAAACTGAATGACATCTTGTATGCCAGAAACTTGTTTTGTTGCAGTATCATCAAAACTATTTAATGTCTGACCAAAAGCAGGTGGGCGCAGTACCACGGCATACAACATACCTTCTTTTTTGGTATCAATACCAAATAAAGGTTGTCCACTAATAATACCGTTCAAGTCAACATTTCGAGTATCTTTTCCAATAATGGTAAAATCCTTTGGATCTTTTAACGGCACTTCTTTCGGAATTTCCATATCAACTGCAAGTGGTGCTAATTCCCCATAAGTTAACTCCTCTCCTTTTGTATTTTTGACAATTCCCTTACTTGCAGAACAAGTAGATGGATCAATATTCCATTTCTTCGCAGCCGTATTTATCAATAGTTGACGAGCAGTCGCTCCTGCCATACGTAAACTTTCCCAACCTTGACGAATCGACTGGCTGCCTCCTGCTACCTGACGAGCAAAGTCTATATCGTTTAAGGGTGCTTGTTCCACCACGACATCTTTCCAAGCCACGCCTAATTCTTCGGCGACAATCATCGGCATAGATGTCTTGACGTTTTGACCAATTTCTGGATTAGGAGAAATGATTGTTACCAATCCTGTTTCCCCTATTTTTAAAAAAGTATTGATATTAAACCAGTTTTTAGGAACGGCTTTCATAACGGTTGCCGCAGACTCTACTTCTGTTGGTGTACAACCTGCAAACCAGCTAAAACCTAGTAATAACCCACCACTTGCAGCAGCCGATGATTTGATAAAAGATCGACGATTATATTGCGTTTTTATTTTTGTCATGTTGATTTGATTTTATGATGTTGCAAACTTCATGTAACAATTAAGGAATAGAAAACCCTACTCCGCAGCAGATTTAATTGCTTTTTTGATACGATTATAGGTTCCACATCGACACAAATTGCCGTACATATTAGCTTCTATTTCTTCATCTGATGGACTTGGGTTTGATTTTAATAAAGCAGCAGCACTCATTATTTGTCCTGCCTGACAGTAGCCACATTGTGGGACATCATATTCTTTCCATGCTTTCTGTAATGGATGTGTAAGGTCTGAAGACAGCCCTTCAATGGTGGTTATTTTTTTATCTCCCAAACTAGAAATAGGTAATGTACAAGAGCGCATCGCATTACCATCTACATGAACAGTACATGCTCCACATTGCGCAATTCCACAACCGTATTTTGTACCAACTAAGTTTAGATTGTCTCGCAAAACCCACAAAATGGGTGTATCGGCATCCACATCTACAGAATGTTTTTGGTTATTTACATGTATTGAAAAAACAGGCATATCATATTGAGGTTTGAGTGTTGAAAAAAATCAAATCCTAAATTACGAAAAGTTTACTAATTTTGTCATATGAATACATCCTCTATTACGCTCAATGGAATTGAAGTGCGTACTAAAACGACTGATTTTGGTGAATTTCTTTGTATAACGGATTTAGCAAAAGTCATTGGTGATAAAACAGGTAAGGTCATCGGAAATTGGATTCGCTTGATAAGTACTATTGAATATTTGAAGGAATGGGAAATGCGCTATAATTCAGATGGTTTTAATGTACTCGGATATGAGGACATTAGAATGAAAGCAGGAACGGTTCAGTTTTCCTTATCGGTTAGTAAGTGGATTAAGACCACAGATGCCATTGGTATTATAACGGAAGCGGGAAAATATGGCGGTACTTATGCCCATAATGCGATTGCGATGGAATTTTGTGCTACCATTAGTCCTGCCTTCAAACTAGGTGTTTATGTTGATTATTTAGAACTTAAAGAACAACAAGCGCAGCAGTGGCTTCAAACCTATCAGTTTTATATCAATAAAATGGAAGAAAACGCCTTGGATTCTAATCGAATGATTCAGGATATGAAGTCTAAGTTCAAAAAATTAGATTAATTTAGGGAGTAAAGAGGTGACTGTAGTAGCCTCTTCACTTTTTAAAGTCCTCATATCAGAGTACATTAGGTAAAAACCCTTAAAATATGGAAGTTGTTTTTGGAATGCTGATCGCAATTAGTGGTATTTTATTGGTGCTGACTTGTCGATCGTTCACTACCTTATTCCATGAATTGGGTCATGCTATTCCTGCTTTGATGTTTACCGAACAGTCGAACGTCAATGTTTTAGTGGGAACATACGGAGATTTGAGTGATTGTTTTCATGTATCTTTAGGTCGTTTGCAGTTGTATATTAAAATCAATTTATTGGAATGGCGACTGGGTTTATGTATGCACGAGGGCGTTAAAGGTTTTTGGAAAAATATGATGGTGTTAATTGGCGGCCCGATAGCGAGTTTAGTTTTAGCTTCTTTTTTCTTGTATTGGATGATCCAAAATGCTTATTCTGATGGTTGGGTGTTCGTTTCCGCAGTATTTTTTGTAGCAGCGTTATTGGATTTTGGTACGAATATATACCCACATAAATCACCTATTCGTCTACATGACGGCACATTGACTTATTCGGATGGTCAACAAATTTATCGACTCCTTCAACAATCTCGCTATCCAGAAGAATATGCAGAAGCGCTTATGTTTTTAGAAAAAGAAGACTACAATTCGGCTATTGAAACGATAGAACGTCTGCAAAAAGATGGATTTCATAAAAAGGCTGGCTACCATATTTTAGTAGAAGCATATCGTTCGAAGAAGGATTATAAGAAAGCGAATGAGGCTTTTGAAGCATTGGAAAAACAACATCAACTCAATTCAAACGACTCTTTTTTAAAGGGACAATTATTGATGCAATTAGGACGATACGAAGAAGCCTATCCTATTATTCAAAACACCCTACATTTCGATCAATTCAACAACGAAGCACGCTATTTCCGAGCCTGGATTTTTCTTAAAAAAGATATTTTAGATGAAGCTTTAATTGATTTGAATGCTGTTATCTACGCTGACGAACAATTTGACCGTGCTTACTCTGCTCGTGGATTGGTGTATTTGAAAAAAAGAGATTTTGAAACGGCTTTTCAAAACTTAGAATTTGCGCTGCAACTCAATCCTGAAAGAGCAGACAATCATTACCATATAGGTCAATACTATGAAGAAAAATGGAACTATCATAAAGCACTAGAACACTACCAAAAAGCGGCGGATTTAGGTACAGATTTTCATGGTATTCAATTGTGTATTTCAGAAATGGAAGCATGTTTGGGGAGAGGTTAAGAAAAACGTAATTATTTTACCATTTAAAAAATTAGATGTTGTCTCTACGAGGTCTTCCTTTTTCAATCGAAAACCCGCCTGACCCGTCGGGCAGGAAAGGAAGCAAAATTCTTGATCCCGAGTACTCGGGACTACACTCATCGCCACTCCCCCGCTCCCACCTGTTTTGTCCTTCCTCTCCTGCCAAAGAGCGATTTATAGTAGAAAAAAATAATTATCATTTTGCCTATTCTATGGATTCAAAATCAGGTAAAAAGTCTCTCAAAACAATAACTCCTAAACGAACTCTTCATATAAATCCAAAAAGTCTTGTTTCATTCGATCTAAAGAGAATCCATCTTGAATTGCTTTTTTTGCTGTTTGTCCTAACTCATTTGCAAAAGTTGCATTATCCAATAAATAGTTGATCGAAAGGACTAATTCTTTAATATCAAATGGGTCAACGAGTAAGCCTGTTTTATTATGAAAAACGATTTCATTGGTACCCCCACCCCGTGAGGCAATCACGGGTTTACCAATCACCATATACTCTAAAATAGCATTAGAAATACCCTCTTGATGTACCTTGGCATTGGTCATTAACACCCCAATATCCACAAAACGAATTAAAGATTCTATCCAATCAATTTGACCTGTAAAAATGATCCGCTTTCTCAAACTTGGAGGAACTAAAGCCTCGCAGGCATTCCTATCTTTACCATCACCAACTGCTATAAAACTAATATCTTTTCTCAAACCAACCACTTGAATGGCAGCTTTAATATAAGATGTAAAGTCTTTTCTATCTTCAAAAGCACCGACCATCGCCACTGTTTTTGGGGTATATATTCCCAGTTTTTGTTGTACCTCATTAGCTGGCATTAGTTGTTTGATTCGGTTGTAATCAAACCCGTTATAAATACAACGACTTTTATATTTTGGAGCTTTATAAGCTGTTAGTCCAGCTTTGCAGTTGGCTAAGATCACATCTGAAAAGGGAAATGATAATTGCGACCAAAAGTATCGTTTGTCTCTAAAAGTTAGTCCATTAGGTGCATCGGCAATATTTGCGTTGATTAAAGGAATACCCCGTAGAAATTTTGTAGGAATTGCATACACGGAGGCCATTCGCCCCCAACTGTGTATCAAATCGGGTTTAATTTCACCAATTTTCTTGTACAATTTCCAAAAAATGCGGGGGTCTTTTTTCTTCTTTCGTTCCAAATAATGAATAGGCATTTCTAAATCAAATACTTCTGGATATTCAATACGTTTAGAAAACAAAACCAGTTCACACTCAATATTTGGCGTTGTTTTTAGTCCTTTGAGCAGTTCGATTAATCTACGTTCTTTTCCGCCCCTTGCCAAATTATTCACCAACATCAATATCTTCATCATCTATACTTCTACTTAGGTTTATACGCTGACAGGTTCAAGGCTTGACCCTTCCTGTTTTAATGAATCTGCCAAGTCATCGTAAATGGATTCAATTCGTTGGGTAACCATATTTGGGGCAAATCGCTCTTTGGCATACTGAATATTAAATTTTCCCATAGCTTGCATAAGTTGTGGCTTTTCGATGAGCGATTCAAGTTGTTTCGCTAAATAAGGGGCATCGTTTGTTTTTGTAATCAAACCCATTTGATCGGGTTCAAAAAAGTCTTTGATTCCACCGACATCTGTAGTAACGACTGGTGTTCCAGTTGCCATGGCTTCTAATAACGAAATTGGCATTCCTTCACCATGACTTGATGCTAAAATATAAATATGCGCATTGTTTAGTGCCTCTGCTTTTTGCTTACCTGTGATCCAACCCATAAAATTGATATTGGATATTTCTTTTTTCGTAACATAGGATTTTGCGGCTTCCAACTCCCCTCCTACTCCAGCAACATTTAAAATTGTATTGGGATATGTTTTTTGGACAATTTCAAAACTGTCAATTGCTTCATAAATTCCTTTTTCTTTTTCTAGTCGAGCCAAAAAAAGTAGTTCCAAATATTCATTATTTTTCGGTACAAAGGATTTATTTTTTGAGTTTACTAAGTTGAAAATAGTATCATCAACAACCGTTGTTTCTAAGTAGATTTTTTTATTATAACCATAGCTGATTATTTGTTTTTCAAATTCTTTTGCTAATACTATCATGGCATCTGATTTTCCGTATGTCCATCGGAAATACCATTGCATTTTTTGAATATACTTTCTTTCAAAACCCCAATTCCAGCCATGCCAAAATACCAGTGTTTTCACATTGAGCAAAGAACAGATTAAGGCAAAAATACTATCTCGAAAAAAAGATTTGACGTTCAACGATGGGTTTAAATGCACGAGATCATATTTTTCGTGCTTTACTTTTTTGTAAAACAAAAAATAGTCCTTACACATACGGCTAATCGTTTGAAACTTACTTTCTTTTTGTCCATTTGCGCCATAAAAAAAGAACTCAATATCACTTTTGAAATGATCCATTACTGCTGCATAATAGGTTTGTTTTCCACCTGGTGTCTGGAGGTTTGGAGCATGTATGAGTATTCGTTTTTTCATATTTATAGTTTTTATTCAAAAAATCAAATTCTCTTTACCATTCCTCATTTATCATAATGCTTTAAGTCTTGCAGACTTTTCAGAATTTCTCAAAATATCGGAATATCGAATTTATTTTTTTGAATAATCTTTAATTTCCTTTACCTTATCCAAAATTAAGGCAGTAACATCGTCCCATTCGTGGTAGAGCTGTTGTACAAAATCGGTTTGACCGGGAAATTGTATTTGTTGAGATTTAATATTTTTGATAGTATGAACTAAATTATCAGGTTCTATTTTCAGTAACATATTTCGTTTTAATAAAATGTCATTGGCAGGCATATCGCGGTTGCCTACATAGATACTCGGAACGCCTAGCATTGATCCTTCACGTGCCATGCTATCGCCTGACGAAATCACTATTTGACTATAATACATCAGTGAATGAATGTCCGAAACGGGTTCTTTTAAAATGATCCAATTGGAGGGATATTGATCGGTATTTTCTTTATTTTCGAGCGATAAGATGACCTTCCAATCTGTTGGAAAATCTTTAGAAACAGATAGAACAATATCTTTATCTTGACTTAAATAGTTGGACGTTTTGGTACTGACTTCTCGGATAAAAATATACTTTTTGGCTTCTAAGTCATATTCTCTTAAACAATCCTTCTTTGGCTTGAAATACTTTGGTGATAAATAAGCCCATTCTTTCAGGGCATTAAATTTCTTTACACCATCAAAATCAGCACTAAACGGCGGAATATACACCTCGTCGGCAGAGAACTTTAAAAAAGAAAATACGAAACGTCTAGGATCGTCATTGAAGGCAATATTAGGGATTCGTTTTAGGCGACCAATGAAGTTTGCTTGATAATTAGCCGTTAAAATAAACTTGTATTTTTTACGTGTTATTCGATTGAACAAAGCGGCAATTCTAGGAATAATAATCTTCGTAATCATCGAAGCCATTCCTTTGTTGTGTTTATAATCACCTAGACATTGAATGTGATAACCTGGTAATTCGTGTTGAATGACAGGTAATAACTTACCTCGATTGACACAATAAACATCTACTTCTTCTGGAGCAAAAGAAAGAATCGTGTGCTTAAAAAAATTAAATTGCGGTAAATGGTATATATCAATTAATACTTTTTTCATAATATGTTATCTATCCACTATTTTTAACAATGTCGTTATCGTAAAACTACCTTGTTTAATTAGTTTAGTATAAATAGTAGTAGTAGGTTCTTTTTGTAAAAAAGAAGGTGAATTCCAACCTAAAATGGGTTGTGTTGAACCACGAATAAACTGAGGAAAATAAATTGGATCGAGCTGTATTTCAAGCTGTCGATTGCATTGAGGATGTTGTAAAATTAGACGTTGATCGGTTGGGTTAGTCACTTTAATATTGGGGTGTAGATGAAACGGGATTTCATATTCATGTTCTGAATTTTTAGTTGTTATAAATTCGTCTACAATCTTGATTTCATTCTTTATTTTGTCAAAAAAATAAGATCGAATATGCTGTACTCCTATAGAATCATATCCTGTGTGCGTTGCTTTTACGTA
Organism: Saprospiraceae bacterium; assembly: GCA_020628085.1. Taxonomy (GTDB): domain Bacteria; phylum Bacteroidota; class Bacteroidia; order Chitinophagales; family Saprospiraceae; genus JAHDES01. The sequence goes on along the minus strand of JAHDFQ010000036.1, from coordinate 23,009 downwards.
TGTAAAATCATTGTTTTCTGTACACTCTATTAATTTAGATTCATAATGTTGACTCCACAAACATGGACCACCATTTCGAGCTTGATCTAGTCCATCAATCCGTATCGTATTATGTGCTAATGTTCCTTTGAAATAGCCCCGCCATTCGGGTTCAGAATGATAGGTGTACGTACCTGTATCTATGATAAATGGAAAACCGTCAAGATATAAAAAGAAGGAAAGAGCATCCGCATGACCGTGTGCTGCAATAGATAAATATCCTAATGGAGCGGTGTCTATATGTAAATAGATTTCTTTTTCTGCTTCTATTTTTTTTAGAATAAGGTGTCCTTC
>JAHDFQ010000036.1:1401-22576 GCA_020628085.1 Saprospiraceae bacterium | reverse complement strand
GATGATTTCTCGTTCTAAAATAGCCTTTGACTCTTTGATCCATATTTTGGATTCTGGAAAATCCCAATAGGTGCTTGCAATAAACAAGCCTGCGGCCTCGGCGATCAAATGATTATTGGAAGAAGAAAACTTCGACGGATGTGTATGTGCATACACCGCATGTAAGTGAATTAATGGAATCCAGTCTTGTTTTACAAATGCCTTAAAATCAAGATTATTTTTACATACATCATTGACATTCAACATTTCCCAACATAAAAACCATGTAATAATTCGAAGGCTAATTTCGATATTACTATACCAGTTGACGCCTAACAAATAAGGATTAGCTGCTTTCCAAGATCGAATAATTTGTACAAACTGATCGAGATATGCTTCGTCCTTGGTTTGTTGGTACTGTAAGCAAATATTCGTCAAAAACTGTAAGCGATTGACTTCCCAAACGACTTTTACGATGCCGTGTTCTTCGGTTCTGGTATTGATAGAACGAGAAAAACGCATTGGAAAAACACCACCGTTGGTGATGTCTTGATGCCAGTTAATTGGTTTTTCGATATTTAACTTTGTTCCAAAAATAGAATATTCAGAAGTATTAAAATTATATTTTTGCTTGGTTTGAAATAGAATTGGAGTAGGAAAAGATTTTATTTTAGCTGTGGAAGTATACCCCGTTTTAAATCGTTTTTCATACTGATTACGAAAGAGACTAGTTATCCGAAATTGAATTTCGGATGGATTCATGGTGCGAAGCCGTGTCCAATACCAATGTAGTTTTGTGAAACGATTTTTTTTCAAAATCATAATTTTCTCATTGAATATCCAAATCCCTTATACCAATTGCTTTCTCCTACTATTGATGTACTTATAAGTATGTTTCAAAACAATAGCAGGTGTGTACTTCACTACATTTAGTAAACCTCTCTGCTTAACCGTTAAATTAGTACCTTTCAAAAGTGATAAATAGGTATCAAAGGCTATCCTATTTTTGGATATTTTAGTAAAAAAAAGACCGCTTAGACATTTAAAAATAAATTTTTTGTTTTTATATTTTTTTAAACATTCAAAGTAAAAGGGTTCTTTATATAAGACGTCATATAATTCTGTTCGCTTTCCTAAATTGGCAACTTGCATTTGAGAGGTTGATGTTTCTGCACCCGTATGAAAGTAGCGTAATGCTTCATGAATATAATAGCGATGAGCAATGGCATCTATTTTATACCAAAAAGCATCATCATGACTATTAAGTTCTTCATTCATCCGTATGTCACCCAATAAAGCTGTCTTTGTAATACCAAAAAACTCTCCTTCTGTTTGCCCAACGATCTTACTAATTGGTAAATATTGACTTTTATCAAGTCCTCTTCCACCCAATTTTCCAGTAGCTGTATCAATGACATTGCACGTTACAGCATCTATGGAAGGATCAACTGTTTTTGGTACATTGATAAGTGTTTCTAAGCAATCTGGTTTTAACGTGTCATCATCGCCAAGCGTCGTAAACCACTCCCCTTGTATCTGATCATATAAATAATTATATCCTCCTCGACATCCTAGATTCTCACTCATATAGTGAATCTTTACTTTGTCGTGTTGCTCATAAGTTTTCAAAATCGCTTTTGTGTTGTCGGTACTTCCATTTTCTAACACAACTAGTTCAAAGTCTTGAAAGGTTTGATTTAAAATACTATCCAAACATTTACTAATCATTTCAGAACGGTTGTAGGTGGTAACTAAAACACTTATTTTAGGTTTTTTAAGGTTCATTTTTCCTCAAGTTTTCATGGATTTACTTTGTCGAATTGTAAACTTACTTTACTTTTTTCTTCTATGTTTAAAAAATTCATTATTTGTACACCATAAATTGACGGTCTGAATTTTTTTTGTGCTAGCTGATACCCAGCTTGACCTATTTTATTCATTTTGTCTGTATGATTGATTGCAAATTGTATTTTTTCAGCAAACTGTTTAATATCATATTGATTGGCTATCAAAGCGGTTTGTCCATCCTCAAAATCAAATTCCTTGATCTCTCCATAATTCGTTGTGATGATAGCGCAACCAGATGCCATTGCCTCTCCTATTTTGTGTGGAAATCGAGCTTTGTCCTGAATGGTTGGTCGTAACGGAATGAGTAAAGCAGTTGAGGAAGCGTATATTTTTGGGATTTCCGTATCAGGGATATTTTTCAAAAGTTTAATATGACCCGCATATCTACTTTCTCTCAATCGCTGTTCAATAATTGGGAATAGAGATCTTTTTCCACCTAATACAAATATAAATTCTACCTTCTTTTTGTTAACATCAACTAAATCAATAGCTTCCAAAACGAATTGAATCACTGAATTGTACAAGGGTGACCCACAGTATAAAATCCGAATCACTTCATCTCTTATGACCGATTTATTGAACCGATCAAAATCTGATAAAATAGGTACTTTCAAAGTGTTTACAGCTGGATAGGTTCTTTTTAGTGTTTGATCTAAATAGGTACTAATGGGTAAAACTTGGGTACAAATTCGAGGGACAACCCACTCAAAAATAGTATCGTGTATTTTGTTGATGAATCCCGTTCTAGTTTCGATAGAAGAGTTCAATTCGCAATAGTTCAATAATAAGGGAATGTTCAAAATTTTTAGCCAAAACCAGTATAAAGTTAACAAACCTAAATCTCTTTTTGATACAATACAAGCCGTCAATGTTCCTGTTTTATGAACTTGATAAATATAGTTTAATTCCTTTAACTTTCCTGTTATTTTTTTGAAATTACGGGTGATGAAGGAATCTGGTCGATGGATAGAATCGCTCATATACACGTAACGGATACCTTGATATACTCCTTCTTTTGGAACATCAACTTCTTTAGTATGATTACCTTTTGCACTAACGACTGTTACATTATATCCGTTTTCAGCTAACCCCTTCGCCATCAATAACTGGCGTTGAATAGCTGCAAAGCCTACTGGAAATCCATTTTCGCCTAAGAATAATATTTGTTGCTGTTCCTTCATACACTAATTTCGTTTTCGGTAAACGGGTGCTACCGACTTTCCCATCAAATATTTTTCAACACCTTCATCTAATGCTTTTTTATATACATATAGTGACTCATTTATCACCTCTAAAGTTTGGTCTATATCACTATCTGAATGAGAAAAGTTTATAACCAAATTGGGTGCTAAAACCCCTCTTTTTATCAACTCTTGCATAAATAATGTTCGAAACGGTTGAGATGGTTGTTGATTTTGGTCTTTTGTCGTAAAAACCAAACACGCAGGATGACCGATGATTCCAGCATACCCCTCTAATTGATGCGATTGAATCAAATCTAACATCCCTTTTCGTAGTCGCTCTCCCTGATATTTTAAATAGTCAACTACATTATTTTTTTCGTAAACATCAGTTACTGCCATAAAAGCAGATAGTGCATGATTTTCAGCACCATGTGTAGTAGACAATAAAAAGACACGCTCGGTATTATGGTATAAACCACCAATCTCCATGAACTCCCTTTTTCCTGCCAAAGCAGAAACAGCAAATCCATTACCCATTGCTTTTCCAAAAGTGGTCAAATCAGGAACGATACCTAAATCCGTTTGATACCCACAGGATGACCATCGAAAACCTGTGACCATCTCATCTAATATGAACAGTACACCACGCTCGGCACATAATTGTTGAACACCTTTCAAGAATTGAATATCGACGGTTTCATATTTTTCAGGTTCCATCATCAAGCACGAAATCTCATCGGGATATGTATTAAATAGTTGAATAACACTATTTAAATTATTAAACTCAAATTTGACCGTCAAATCTTTGATGGTTTGTGGAATACCCGCATCAATCGCCGTTGTTCCGATGAACCAATCGTCTACTGAAAAGAATGGGTGATTGCCGCAAATGGCTACTTTATCTCGTCCAGTAACTGCTCTTGCGATCTTGAGCGCAGCCGTGGTGGCATCTGAACCATTTTTACAAAACTTAACCATGTCCGCTGAAGGCAATATTTCTAAAAATCGTTCTGCAGCTTGCATTTCTAAAACAGCAGGTCGGACAAAATTACTTCCCAATTTCATTTGCTGATAAGCCGCTTCCACTACTGACGGAAAAGCGTGTCCTAGTCCAATTGAACGAGAACCACTTCCATACTCGATGTATTGATTTCCATCAGCATCCCAGACACGACTCCCTAGTCCTTTGACCAAATAGGGTGCATGAAATTCAGGATATTGATCGTCACCCTTATTATAGGTATGCGCACCACCTGGAATCAAATCATGTATTTTTGATTTGATGTCTAGTGATTTTTGAAAGCTCCGTAATTTTGTACTTACTTTTTTCATATTCATACTAACGTATTTTTATGAATAGAAACCTTTTCGAGTAACTGTTCTTTTTCTAAAATTGTAGCTATGTCATAAATCGTTTGGGGATCAATATTAGACATTTGAGCAATCTGATTTAAATGGTGTTCTCCATCAGAATAATTCAATATCCATAACATCGCCATTTGGCGATTTCTTTGGTCATTATTCCCTCCGATGGCACTATATAATCCACGTTTTCCGAGTTGTGGTTCACATTTGGGAAAGAGATTTATATAGTATACTTCATTACTATCACAAAATGAGGGTTGGGGGGTAGGATAGTTATGGGAATGTTGATAATTATATTCTAATCGTTCTATTATTTTTTGATACACTTCATAGGATTGATTTAAATTTGTGGCATTTATAAACTCCAAATTATCAGCTGATGTATGATATTCAGGGAACTGTCCATAAGGTGTTCGACCTAAATTACCTAAGGGTAAATTGAATGCTGGCGAACAAAATTGGCGTTCATCATAACCGTAAGGATAAAAATTAATGATTTTATGCTCTATTTCCATTTCACTCAAAATAGACTCAACCGTTTGATCTATTTCGGTATTTCCTTGACGACTTTTTTTATAGGTAAATGCGCCGTTATCACCTAGTAGTGCTGCCACTAAACCATGTTTGATATTCTTAGTTTTAGGTTCGTTGAGTGCCAACCAAGTGATTGCTCCAATTGTACCTGGAACAAATAAGAATCGGTACGAATAATGATTTTTTTGTTCTGACAAATGTTTAGCTAAATGCGTGACTATACTGATACCAGATAGATTGTCATTGGCTAGTGAAGGATGACAAATGTGTGTACTTATTAGCATTTCATCCTCACTTTTCCCTTTTATAAAATACTCTCCATACGTTAAATAACCATCGTTCAATGTGCTATCAATAAAAACTTCATAAACACCTTCATCTAAGTTTTCTAGTTGATGATGCGACAGACAAAATCCCCAATTTTCTTGATAATAAGAGGTTCGATATGGAATTAAGTCGGGTTGATCGGGTAGAGAAAATAGATGTGGTTGTAGTTCCTCCAAAGTCATTTTATGATGAATTGGAGTACTATAATTCAACACATGAAGATTGTGGTTGTTAAAATCAACTATTGTATTGCCATGACTATCTTTAATCCAAGCCACTTTGATATTCCATTCTTTTGGGACTGTCCAATCAAAAACAGTCGTTCCAGTTGGTACTTCGTGAACAGATAACGGAATATACTCAGATAGTATTTGGAGAGTTTGGCGTACACCATTTCCTGTTATACTCCGACAAATGGGGTACAAACGTTTGACTAAATGATATATCTTTTTATCGTTCATTGTATATATAAAGTCAACTGATGACTTGAGTCACCAGTTGACTGTTTTATTCTAAATAATTAGTGACATCCTCATGTACTAACTCTACAGCTTTATTCGGATTTTTAAAATATTTTTTATACCAGTTCATAGTGACGGAAATGGCTTTTTCTGCATTGTATTTAGGAATCCAATTCAAATATTTAGTAGACTTACTAATATCCAATCGAAGTAAATTGGCTTCGTGCATTTTTTCATTATTTTTTTCAATTTCATACGTCCCTTTTCCAAAAGCTGCTAATGCGATTTCTACCACTTCTTTCACCGTTAAATTATCTTTTATATCAGGACCGAAGTTCCACGCTCCACTAAACTCGTGTGGATGATTATCTAGCTTTGCACCCAGACGTAAATAGCCAAATAAGGCTTCCAAAACGTGCTGCCACGGACGGGTTGCATTTGGTGATCGAAGTACTAAAGTTTCTGATTTTTCTAAAGAACGAGCAATGTCTGGAATCAATCTATTATCGGCCCAATCTCCTCCCCCGATCACATTTCCTGCTCTAGCTGTTGCAATCGCTTTTTGATGGTTTGAATAAAGATTGAGTTTAAAAAATGAGTTTATATACGAATTCGTCAATATTTCGGCGCAAGCCTTGCTCGCACTATATGGATCATATCCACCTAAAGTATCTGTTTCACGATAAGGATAAATCCATTCTTTGTTATCGTATACTTTATCTGTTGTAACGATTATAGTTGTACATTTTTTTTCTAAATATCGAAGCGCATTTAAAACATTCGCCGTACCCATGGCATTCGTTTGAAAGGTCATCAACGGATGTTCGTAAGATGTTCGTACCAAGGATTGTGCTGCCAAATGAAACACAAAATCTGGTTGAAAATCTAATATTTCTTTTTTTAATTTTTCAGCATCATTAATATCTGCAAAAATGGATTCGCAAAAATGGTTTCCATCAATATCTTCATACAAACTCTTTTCTTCTGGTGCTAAAGCGTATCCTTTTACTATTGCGCCTAATTGATTTAATACATACACGAGCCAACTTCCTTTAAAGCCTGTATGACCTGTCAAGAAGATGCGTTTTCCTTTATATGTATTTTCTAATTTCATTTATTCTGTTTATCGTCAGGAGTTGACTGGAGTCAACTCCTGACTCTCCTTTTTATTTATCACAAATTGAGGGTTAATTTAAAATAACTTTATTTTACGAGTATAAAAAGCTTCGGCGTATTTAGACAAACTCGCAGATTCCATAGCCCTCAATCGCATAATGGCTTCAAATGTATCAGCATCGAACCAATGCTTGGTGGCTTGTGTTTTGAAGCTGTTTAATATGATTTTAATCTTTTGCTGAGCTTGCTCCACAGTCAATTCTACAAAGCAATTGGGTTGTCCCAAGTCTCCATCATATTTCGGGATTTCATATTCCATAATCAAATGAGCACGAAATGTATTCCATGTCAAGTCCGATAGCAAACGATGATCTTGGTGTCTGTCTTCTCGATAATGCGTAAAAATCAAGTCAGGACTAAAGGACTGTTTAATTTCTTCAAAAACCTCCTTTATTTTCATTGCTGAAAACTGTAAAAAAGCATCTCGAAAGCTATGTACAACAATTTCTTTTTCTAGAACATTTTCTAAAAAAGTATTTGCACTATTGATCGCTTCTTGTTTACGGATTTCATTACTAGCAAAGACAACCCATTTGATTTTTTGAACCTTTTTTTGTTCTATTAGTTTGAGTAAAGTTCCACCACAGCCAATTTCAATATCATCACTATGTGCCCCCAAACAAAGGATATTTAGTCCTTCTTTTTTGGTATCCAATTGTAGGTGCTTCATCCTGTTTGCTTTATATTTGAATGATCCTCGTCATTCCAAACTTCCCAAGGCGGCAATCCACTTTCATACAAATCATCTAATGCCATTTTATCTTTGAAGGTATCCATAGCCATCCAAAAACCATTGTGTTTGTATGCCATTAGCTTCTTTTGCTGAATCAAACGTTGGAAGGGTTCCATGACCAATTCCTCGCCATAATTGATATAGTCAAAAATTTCTTTTCTAAAAATAAAATAACCTGTATTCAATGAAAGATTGGTAATCGACATCGGGTGAATGGATTCGACTAGACCAGAATCGTCGGCAGAGACTAAATGAAAACTTCCCGTTGGGTTGTAGCTCATCAAAGCTCCTACTTTATCTTTTTGTGCTTTGAATTGTTCCAACATAGCTGGCAAATATAAATCCGAAACTCCATCTGCATAATTAGCAAAAAAGATGTCATCGTCTTCTAAATATTCTTTGACTTTCATCAGTCGCATCCCAATATTGGAGTGCATACCTGTATCTACAAATGTTATTTTCCAATCATCAATATCACTATTGAGTAGCGTTACGTTTTTTCCACCCCTTGTGAATACGAAGTTATTAGAAATCGTTTCGTCGTAGTGAATGAAATAATCTTTGATATGGTCAGCCTTATAACCTAGTGCTAATATGAATTCTTTTACACCATAATGTGCATAGAATTTCATAATATTCCACAGTATAGGGCGATACCCAATTTTGACCATAGGTTTGGGTATAGTCTCTGAATAATCTCGAAGGCGTGTGCCTTGTCCTCCACAAAATAATACTACTTTCATTTTCTTCCCTTTTTTCAAGAAGAGATCATTTTCCAAAGTCTCTTCTACATGTCGTGTAGTTGAATGTTTTTATTATTTGTTATGTAAGGGGAAATAACAAACTTTGATTTAATTCATAATCTGAACGGTTGGAATCGGAATAACAAACTTTGCACCCCACTCTTTTGCAAAAGCGAGTTGTTCGGTTATTTCATCTTTCAAATTCCAAGGTAATATTAATATGTAATCGGGCTTTGTTTGTTGAATCGTGTCTGGGTGTAAAATCGGAATATGTGTCCCTGGCAAAAAATTTCCTTGCTTATGTGGATTCCGATCAACGGTATAGTCCAAAAAATCTGTCCGAATTCCACAATAATTTAGTAAAGTATTTCCTTTTCCTGGCGCGCCATAACCCACTATTTTTTTACCCTTTCTTTTTTGGGTAATTAAAAATTCTAATAAACTGCGCTTGGTTTCCTTCACCCGTTCCTCAAAGGCTGCATAATAATCTAATGTAGTCATGCCCCATTTTTCTTCATCATTCAATAATTGATAAATATTATCAGAAATAGGTTTAGAATGATCTTCCGTATGACGCCCATAAATGCGCAATGATCCGCCATGTGTTGGCAATTGGTCTACATCAAATAGTGTTATACCATGATGGGCAAATATCTTACAAACGGAAGTTAATGAAAAATACGAAAAATGTTCGTGATAAATGGTATCAAACTGATTTTGATGAATCAATTGATGTAGATGAGGAAATTCCATGGTGAGTACACCTTGATCTGCCAACATTATTTTTATTCCTTTAATGAAATCGTTCAAATCGGGAACATGCGCCAATACATTATTACCAAGTAATAAGTCAGCTTTACGGAATTGTTGAATAAGTTTTTGGGCGGTGGCTTCTCCAAAAAAGACGACCTCTGTAGGCACACCTTTTTGTATAGCCGCTTCGGCGGTATTCGCAGTGGGTTCTACTCCTAAAACAGGAATTCCCTTCTCTACAAAATATTGCAATAAATAACCGTCATTACTCGCAATTTCGGTTACAAAACTATTGCTATTTAATCCGAATCGTTCTTGCATCAAATCGGTGTAGCTCTTACAATGTGTCAACCATGAACTTGAGAAAGAAGAAAAATAGGCATATTCGTCATCAAAAATATCATCGGCTGTGGCAAATTCTTCCAATTGTACCAACCAACATTGTTCACAAACATAGGCCTGCAACGGATAAAAGCGTTCCATTTGATTAAGATCAGCCTGTTTCACATGTTTCTGACAAAGCGGTGATGTTCCCAAATCAACGACTGAATGTGTCAATTTATGGTTACAAAATCTACATTTGGGCTGGTGAAACTCCTCCCCTACCCTATTCTGTTTCATTTTATATACTTCTGTACTTACTGACATTTTTTTAGCTTATTACTATACCTTTGAAGTTTTCATTTATATAATTGTATTCTTGATCCTTTTTGGAAAGTTGTTCGGGGGTTAACTTCCAATCAATCTTCAATTTTGGATCATTATATTTTAAACCACCTTCTGCACTTGGGGTATAAAATGCGGTGTGGTGGTAAATTAATTCGGTATTCGGTTCAAGGGTTTGAAAACCATGCGCAAACCCTTTCGGGATATAAATCATTTTTTGATTTTCGGCAGATAATTCTACTCCAAACCACTTTAAAAAAGTCATAGAATTTTGTCGAATATCTACAATGACATCCCAAACTTTTCCTTTGATACATCGAATCAATTTGATTTCTGCAAAAGGAGGTTTCTGAAAGTGCATACCTCGAATACATCCTTTAGCAACAGTCATTGAATGATTGAACTGAACGAAATTTTCTGTATGTCCGATCTGCTCAAATTCCTTTTGACAAAAAGTTCGGGCAAACAAACCTCGCTCATCTTGAAACGGTTCAAGTTTTATGACAAAAGCCCCTGCTAATGGTGTTTCAATAAAAACCATAAATCACTTTAATTTTTACTTTACCACTAATGATTGAATGTCCAAGAACCAATCTCTAAAGGCATTGATTCCTGCTTCAAAATTAGTCTTGGGTTGGTAACCCAACAAACGTTTTGCCTTTGAAATATCAGCAAAAGTCTTTTCTACATCTCCTGGCTGCATCGGTTGGCGATCAATGATTGCTTTTTTATCAAAAGATTTTTCGATTACCTCGATCATATATTTCAAGGTGATCGTTCTATGATTTCCAAGATTGATGATTTCATATTTACTTTTATTGTATCGAGTGGCCGCTAAAATTCCAGAAACAATATCTCCAACATAGGTATAATCTCGCTGAGTTGATCCATCACCATAGACAGGAATAGTTTCACCGTTCATAATCTTGTTGGCAAACTTATGAATCGCTAAATCGGGTCGTTGCCTCGGGCCGTAAACTGTAAATAGGCGTAAACCTATAAATCGAATGTTGTATAATTTTGAATATACATGTCCTAGCAATTCTGCAGAAATTTTAGAACTTGCATATGGACTGATCGGTTGTAAAACATGATCCTCTTCTGACCACGGAACATTTGGATTCACTCCATAAACACTACTAGATGACGCAAATACAAATTGCTTAATATTTAGCTTTTTGCTCAACTCTAATAAATTTTGCGTACCCATCACATTGACCAACTGATATGCTAAAGGATTTTTAATAGATGGACGAACCCCCGCTTTAGCAGCCAAATGTATCAATATATCATAATTTCCATTTATCTTGCTGATCAACTCCACCTGATTGGTTATGTCTAATTCGATGATTTCTAAGTTTGGATTTAGATCGTGATGAATTAGATTATGCTTTTTTATTTCCCGATCGTAATAGGGATCAAAATTTTCTATAACCGTTACATGCCAGCCTGTTGATAATAGTTTATCTACCAAATGACTTCCTATAAACCCTGCACCTCCTGTAACTATGGCTTTTTTCATTTGCGCTCAATATTTCAATAACACACCTTTTTTTCCACACTTTTTGGGAGATAATGCAATTGCGCAGGTATTTAAACCTTTGCAATTGCACCCTAGGGGTAAAAAAGGGGTTGGATAATTATATTTAAAAAGCATTTTCTCTAGTCTTTTTGCTGAAGATGGTCAAGAAAATAATTTTTACATCTAACCATAAGCTCCAATTTTCTATATACCAGAGATCGTGTTTAATTCTTTCTTTTTTTTGTTTAATAGTACCTGTTGGCCCTCTCCATCCATTCACTTGTGCCCAGCCTGTAATGCCTGGACGAACAAAATGGCGTACCATATAATCGTTAACAATTTTTCTAAAGTCCGTCTGCAAATTAATTCGATGGGGTCTTGGTCCAACAACGCTCATTTCACCTCTCAATACATTATAAAATTGGGGTAATTCATCTAAATCATATTTTCTTAGATATTTCCCTATTCTTGTAATTCTAGGATCATCCTTTATTGTAGATACTTTTCCATTTACAGGATCATCACAAACAGACATAGATCGAAATTTGTAGCACTTAAATGGCTTTCCTTCTTCCCCTTTTCTGATAGGTGTATACATTATCGGCCCCCTATTATCTATATATATAAGCATAGCAATTAGTAGATATAGAGGTGATAAAAAGATAAGTACGCTTGCAGAGAATACAGTATCAAAAAATCGTTTTAGTAAATAATTATTAAAATTATCTAAAGGAATTTCTCGATGCCTGAATATAGGAAACCCATTTAATTCTGACGTTTTGAATATCGTTCCATTTATAAAAGGTGCTTCTGGGATCAAATTGACTCTAATACCTCTATTATCTGCTACTTCTATTACACTTTGTATTTCATGTTGATTTAATGATGAACTATTGATAAATATTTCATCAATTTTTTTATCATCCAGTACTTTAGGTAAATCTTTCACTTGACCGAGCAACTTATTATTATCTTTAATAATAAATCTTTTTTGTTTATTATCATTTAGAAAACCGATAGTTTCATAACCCAGTGATTGGATTGTGTTCGAGAAATTCAATAGTTGATTCCATTTACGTCGGCCTCCAATCATCAGCACATTGGCATCTGAGTTTGTAGCGTATCTATGTTTTTTATACTTCGTCAATATGCTAAAAAACAAAAGATTTAAAATTGTAAATAAAAAAACTGGCGTTAGTATAATGGTTCTATTAAAATAGACAACTTTAAAAAAGACAACCATTGTTGACGTTAAACCTATTAAAATAAATGTACTAAGTACCATTTGATTCATTTTCTTTCTAAAAGAATCACGTATATAGTAATCTGGTCTACCTATATTTAAAACGATCAGTATCCAGCTTAAATTAAAAATAGATAGTAAAGGAAGTAGATCATTAAAAAAAAGTACTCTAACAGGTTTATAAAACAACTCTGGTGTTCTTAGTAACATAACTAAAAACACACATAGATTTAAAAGTAGTATTTCCACGAGCATATATTTAAGTATACGTCGTTGTTGTTTTGGTATCATAGAAGTTTCGCAATCTGTAGTACAGTTTGCACTATAATTAAAAGATAAAATCGGTCGATTAAAACAATTGTTTATCGAGACAATTACATAGGATTTATAATTAATTATATATATGTGAGGCTAAAACGTTTTCAGAAAAAGTTTGGAGTAACTTGAAAGCATGCAAGATTTGAAGGGAAAATCTTTAAGCTATTGTATTTTACAACTATATATGTCCACAATGTAATAAAAAAAATAGACCTGTCACATAATTTATTAAAAAAACAAATAATTTACACAATAGACTTTTATACGATCATTTTAGTCCACTACCTATCACTTGTTACAATCCTCTTCGGAAATTTTTTATTTATATCTTAAACCAATTTTAAAACTAAATCTGAAAATAATATATGTATATTTGCCAATATAAGATTTATTATAAATATTTAATTACAAATATTACAAAATAATATGGTTAATATAATAGCTATTGCAAATCATAAAGGTGGTGTAGGTAAAACAACCTCTACACAAAATATTGGAGTCGCTTTGAGTCGCATGGGACACAAAACGCTTATATTAGATTTAGACCCACAGGCTAATTTGAGTGATTCTTTTGGTTATGAGGATGTGGAAGAAAGTATTTATGATGCTTTAACCGAAAAAGCTAAGATTCCAATTCACACGATTACCGAAACACTTGATCTTTGTCCTGCAAACTTAGATTTATCAGTTGCAGAGGTTGAACTCAGTGGTGTTACAGGTCGCGAATATGTATTAAAAGATATAATTGATACGATCAAAGATAATTATGACTATATATTAATAGACTGTCCCCCATCCTTAGGATTATTGACTATAAATGCTTTGACAGCCTCTACAGAGGTATATATTCCCTTAGATGCTCAGTATTTCTCAATGAAGGGTTTAGATAAGTTGATGTATATCATTAATCAGATTCAAAAAAGACTTAACAAAGAAATACAGGTCGCTGGTGTTTTCTTGACTCAATTTGATAATCGGGTAATTGTTAATAGAAATGTGGCTGAAATGATCGAAAATTATTTCCCTAACAAAGTCTTCAAAACGCGCATTCGTAAAAATATTGCATTAGTAGAAGCACCTATTGAAGATAAAGATATTTTTGAATATGCACCCAGTAGCAACGGTGCTGTCGATTATATGAAGTTGAGCAAAGAAATTGATGCTGCTCATCGGAAATAAGTTTATTTAATCCATAGAATATTATTCATTCTACATCTAATTACAGAAGAAGAGGATTTTCCAATGCTCTTCTTTTAATATGTTTCTACTATTACCGCTCTATCATTTAGGTAAATCCATCCTTTCCATCTAAGTTTTCAATTTTTAATCCAGTAACATTTTAAATTATTTGTATTACTAAGTTTTTTGTATAATATTTGTAATATTATATTTATAAAAAATATTAATTGCATATACAATGGCTAAAGGAAAAGACTTTTCTAGAAGTTTAGGTAGTAAACGTTTAAACACATTAATACCTACTGAAAACGAAGTATCACAAAAAGAGGGTATACAGGAAAAAATATCTCCTCCTAAAAAAGGAGACCAAACCACCGTAACGACTTTTAGAATAGAAAATGAAAATTTACTTAAAATTAAAGCTATTGCATTTTGGGATCGGAAAAAAATTCAAGATGTATTCAATGAAGCACTCTCATCTTACATCGATTCGATTGAATCAGGAGAAGTTGATAAAGCAGTAGAAGAATATGTTAATAGAAACAAATAGTAGAAATATTATATTTCTCTTATTAAATACAATACAAATATTACAAATATTATATTTGAATGATTATTGCGTGGATAAGCCATATTTATTTTGAATTTGACCAATGTGTATAGATATAAATTATATGTCCTTAAATCGCTTAAAATCTGCCCTATTATAGATTGTTTATTTTAGTTTATGGTAAAAAAACAGTGAATTGAAATAAAATTTCATATTACAAATATTATATAGCAATACATGTAATAACTTATTACCAATATTATACATTTAATATCGAGTAAAGTTATAAATCGGAAATATAATCAGGTGATTCCCTCATAATGTGATAATTAGATTTTAGATAAACATGGTACTAGTTAAAAATTAGAAAAAAAACTATCACAAAATGAGGGTTTTGGTGGTAAAGTAATTGTATTTATTTTTAATCTTTTAATTTTTTATTCTTTTAAACCTCTTTAACTAATTGATAAACAATTGTTTACGAAAGGAAGTATCACGTAAAGAGGGTCAATTATCGCTAATAAAGGGTTTACTATCACAAAACGAGGGTTTATAATCACGCATAACGGGTTAAACATCACAGATGAGAGGGTATATCACAGAACATATATTTAAATAGTCTACTATCACAAAGGAATAATAATTGTGATACTTAGTTTTGAATCCTTATCTTTGTAGAAAATACTTTAAAGCAAATATGAGCAAAATCAAAACGACTAATACAGTACAATTAATAAAGAAGGCAAACGAGCTAGTAGAAAGCAGATATCGTTTCGATATTTGGGAGACTAGAGTGATGGCAAAGATGATAACATTGATCTCTAAAAACGATGCTGACTTTAAGAATTATCGTATTTATCTCAAAGATATACAAGAAGAATTTGGATTAACAAAAAATAAAGATGCCTATAAAAGACTGAAAGAGGGAGCGCGACGGTTGATGGATCGAACAGTGAAAATTGTATTCGATACTCCAGAAGGAAAAAAAGAATTAGAAACAAAAGTAATTGTTGGGGTAGAAACATTAGTACAAAAAAATAGCTTCATTGACGTAACTTTTCATCCAAACATGCGCCCTTTTCTTTTACAATTGAAAAGTAAATTTTTGATGTATGATATTAAAAATATACTTAGAATTCCAAGCGTTCACTCTATTCGAATTTATGAATTATTAAAGCAATATGAAAAGATTGGACACCGTATGTTTACAATTGAGGAACTTAAACATATATTAAGTATAGAGGATCAATATAAATTATACGGACATTTGAAAAGTCGTATTATATTAAAAGCACAAGAAGATTTAAAAAAACATACCGATATATATTTTGATTTTAAAGAGTTTAAACAAGGTAGATCTGTTCACCGAATCAAATTCTTCATCTACACTAACAAAGCAAATACTTCTACTCAAAACGATAAGATAACTATCACTGAAATAGAACCATCTTCCCTAGATTCTCCATTTATGATTAAACTGATTGATTTAATTGGCTCATGGGGAGTTCCTAAAAAGAAAATAGAAAAATATATAAAGCAATACGATGAAAAATATATACTATCACGTATTTCATATGTACAGCATCAAATAAAAGTAAAAGCAAAACGAGGTGATCGAATTACAAATTTGGGCGGGTATTTGCATACTTTGATGGAATTAAAAGATTGGGTTAACCCAATTCAAGAAAAAAAAGAACAGGTACTCAACAAACGTCATGTACTTGAAAATCATAATAGACAAAAAGCACATCTTAAAGAAGAAGAAAGACAGTTAAAAACAGAATTGCACAATCGAGAAATTGAAATCATTCAATCGCTATTTCTGAAAGATGAAACAGCAAAACAAGCTGCAATTGAATTGGCTAAAAAAGCACCGATGGTTTCTTATGATAACAATAAATCAATAGATAAAAATTTACAAGAAAATTTTCTATTTAGAGTAGCCGTATACAATAAAGCCAAAGAGTTGTATCCTGAACTATTCATAGATCTCAAACAATCCTACCAAGAACGAATCAAGCGTGTGAGAAATGAATTGAATAAATTGTAATTAAATATTGTTTTATAATTTTTGTAATATAATATTACTTAGCTATACTATATTACGCATGTTAACTATCACAATTCGAGGGTTTAACGAGAACTCTGAATTGTAAAAAGGGTTGCAATTAATGTGATTTGGAGTCAGAATGTAAGATGAATATAAAAATAACGTTAGTTTTGCGTAAAGAAATGCTAAAATACAGCCAAGAAAGGTTCACTCAAAAATTAAAAACAAGAGACATTAAAAATGTTTGAATTTTCAACCATTGCTACAAACACAGAAAATCCTACTGTCGTTACGATACTGTTCACAGTGTTATTTACGTTTTTGTTGTCTAGTGTACTAGCAATTACTTACGAAAAAACAAGCCGTACTGTATCTCGACCAGATCATTTTATACAATCACTTATATTAATATCTATTGTAGCCGCAACAGTAATACAAGCCATCGGCGATAGTATCGGAGTTGGATTGGGTATGTTGGGAGCTTTATCGATTATACGTTTTAGAACAACACTGAAAGATCCTCGTAATATAACGTTCATGTTTGCATCGTTAGCTACGGGAATAGCATGTGGCGTTTACGGATTCATGATTGCGCTAGTCGGTACCATTGGTTTTTGCATAGTCGCATTTCTACTAAGAATATCTCCATACAGTAATAAACAAAATTTGGTAGGAATGTTAACAATCATACTACCTAGTACTTCAGAAGAATTTATTCAATTTGAAAAAATTTTGGAAAAATACTGTTGGAATTTTTCCATAGGTGGATACAAAATATTTAAGAGTGATAAGAAGTTTAATTTATTAGAATTCAAATATCGGATTAAACTAAATAAAGAATTGCAAGGGTGGCAACTCGCTAGTGAATTAAAAACACTGCCTGATGTACAGTCTGTAAGCATAGAGTTCACAGATACGAATGAAGAGATTTAATATACTATATATACTAGTTATTGGAGTGGTGGCAGGCTTATACTACCTAAATGAAAATTATGTACACAATCGTACAACGTTTTATGGTTTTGCAGAAAATAAAGAAACGGAAATCAATCTTGATGAGCCTGTCTTAATTAATGCTATCTATGTTGCGACAGGTCAATCGGTTTCCAAAGGAGATTTATTGATGGAGGTGAGTCAGCTCGATTTAGAACAAAAAATCGATGCTGTTCAATTTGATATTCAAACACAGAAATTGGGCAATCAAACACGACGATTGAGGATTCAAAGTGAAATTGCAAAACTTAAAGCTGAACGAAATGAAAAAGTAGGAGAGATTGAAACGGAGATTGAAACACTAAAATCGGAAATCAAACTCAATCAATCCATGTTAAAAGATTTGAAAAGCATATCTATTGATACAACATTGGCGCACCCCAATGAAATTAGTATTGCTGCGAAACAACAGGAAATACGATTGGTGGTAGAACCCATTGATGTACAAATTCAAAACTTAGAGAAAGAATTATTAACGATCAATGCACCAACCGAGGTCGCCATACAAAAATTGGAACAAGAGCAATTTTATCATAAGAAAGAACAAGAACGATTGATGATCTATGCCCCAAAAGATGGATTGATCGGAACGATACACTGTAAAGAAGGAGAAAATATAAGTTCATTTATGACTTTAATTAGTTTTTATGAACGAAATCCAACTTTAGTAAAAGGCTATGTTCATGAAAGCCTCATTCTTCACGTCAATGTTGAGGACAGTTTGGACATTGCTTCTTCTCTTCATCCGTCTCAGACGAGTTCAGGTAAGGTCATGGGCTTAGGTTCTCGAATTGTAGAAGTGCCTGAACGTCTCCGTAAAATTCCTGAAATAAAAAGCTATGGAAGGGAAGTCATGATTCAAATACCTGCAGATAACTCTTTTTTGCAGAAGGAAAAAGTGGTGCTGACACTTCGCAATAGTGTCTCAAAAAAATATATTCCATCTTGGCGAACGGATAGACAACCTACCACTCAAAATGCTGAACAAGCCAGTCAATTGAAACGATAAACTATTGAAAACAGATTATTACTCCTTGCTGAAACTCCAACGCTTATACTATTTAGTGATGTATATTTTGACTTTTGTTAGTCTAAGTGTTTGTGCACAACAGAAAATATTAACGTTTGAAGATTATATAGGTGCTGTACTAGATGAACCAAAAGTTAGTATTTACAATAATAAAATTAATTTCCTAGATCAGAATAATGGTCAATCTCCTATTTTACGAGAATTGGAATTCCGAACAGAGACTGATGAATGGAATTTGACAAGGCAAGAGTATTTATTACGTTCTAGTTTTAATGGAAAAAAAGAACGAGAAAAAGAACAAGCCTACTATGATTCCAATAAATCTGTTATAGAAGCAGAGAAAAAAGTCGAAATTCATGACGAAATAGTAGATCGATATACCAATTGGCTCAACTATTTATTGCTAAGAGAAAAACAGTCCATTATAAAAAAAAGAATTTTATTGGCTGAAGACAAAATGGCTATCCTCAAAACAAAAGCTGCGCTGACAGTTGATTTCAATTTGAATGAATACATAAAAACAGAGGATCAATTCCATGATGTGAAGAGACAGCAATTAATGCTAGAGCATGAACTACAACTTATTAACGCTACAATTGCACAAGGTGTCCCAAATATTGTATTTCAAGTAATTGATACCAGTCAATTAATAGCAATCGAAAGAGTAGGAGAGGTGTTAAACCAAATCACAGATACGGCCTATATTCATCCTGATTTTGAAGAACGATCTTCACAAATCAATCAACTACAAAAAGAATATGAGTTAGAACAAGTACAAGACCAACAGATTTTGGATTTTGTACAACTAAAATATGCAGGGCGAGACAATTCAGATTTAGTCCAAGAATTTTCATTTGGAATGGGAATTAATATTCCATTAAAGAATATTAATCAAGTAAAGCTTAATGAAATTCTATTAGAAGTCCTAGAGAATGAAGATAAGCTCTCTAACGATAAATATTATAATACATTAAAAATAAACCAGCAAAAATTATATATCAATCTATTAACAGAGCAATATCAACTCCTTGAGGAACAATCAATCAATAGTCAATCTTTCTATTCTGCTCAAACGTACGAAAAGTTAGTTGCTAGCGATCCCGTTATGCTGCTGCAAATAGAAGAAAGTCTTTTGCTACGAGAACAAAAAAAGCTTGATTTAAAAATAGAAATTTACACCTTATACATAAACATACTTGACGATAGTGGCCTACTAAGTCAACTTCCATTCATCAATTATTTAAAATAAGAATCTTACAATTTCCACGAAAAATTAAATTGGAAATTTACTCATTTGTTTTATTCTTTACAAGAAAATACCATTAAGTTAAATAGCAAATATTTGGCTTTCAAAATCATTCACCTAATTTTATTTTACTTTTTTTTGGAAATAACAATGATTATTCAAAAAATCTTCTAACTTTGACGCAATGTTAAAATAATATTAAATTAATGTAAAGTAGCAGCTAACCGAATTAGAAACTAGAGTTAGAACCCTACACTATATACCTTATATTTTAAAACTAGTATAAATCAATAGTTTGTACTGACAAGAAACACTTCATACATAACCCAATAGTGAAATCCCAAACAAAGAATACTTGAAAGAGGTAAAAGCACCTCGTTCAGGCAGAACACTTATAGTTATTTTTAAATTAAACTCATTTTAGATGAAACAATTTTTTACATTTTTGATAGCTGTTCTAGTGATGCTATCGTATGACTCAAATGCACAAGTACTTAGAGGTACAGTTGTAGGAGGAAACGAATCTGTAATTGGTGCAAACGTTGCCGTAAAGGGAACAAGCGTAGGAACCATTTCAGATATTGACGGTTCTTACGAACTCAAATTAAAGCCAGGAACTTACGACATTGAAGTAAGTTACACAGGATTTGAACCACAAGTTTTTAGCGTGACCGTAGCGGAAGGAGAATCCAAAGTAATGGACGTTGCACTTTTGGAAGGCGTAAGTTTAAACGACGTAGTTGTAACAGGTACGCGTACAGCACCAAGATCAGCCACAAGCACACCACTACCTATTGATGTTGTTGGTGCTGCTGATTTGATCTCAACAGGTCAAAACACATTTGACAAGGCACTAACCTACAAAATTCCGTCTTTCAACTCGGTGAACACACCCGTAAATGATGCGACATCTTTGTTAGATCCATATGAAATCAGAAATATGGGACCTTCTCGTACCTTGATTTTGATTAATGGTAAAAGAAAGAACACGAGTGCATTATTGTACACACAAACTTCTCCAGGTCGTGGTGAAACTGGGGCAGATATATCGGCTATCCCACAACAAGCAATTGAGCGTGTAGAGATATTGAGAGATGGTGCATCTGCACAATATGGTTCTGATGCCATTGCTGGGGTAATGAATATCATTCTTAAAGAAGATGCAAATAACGGAAGTGTTACTTTGAACGCTGGTATGACTGGCGAAGGTGATGGTGAAACGTATGGAGTAGCAGTAAACAACGGTGCTAAAATTGGTGAAACTGGTTTTATCAA
>JAHDFQ010000036.1:0-1301 GCA_020628085.1 Saprospiraceae bacterium | reverse complement strand
GGTTCTCCAGAAACGACAGCGGCTAAATTTTCTGCTAACATGGGCATAGATATCACCGAAAATACAGAAGTATATGCAAACGCAGCTTACGTTTACAAAAAAGTAAATTCTTTTGCAAACTACAGAACACCATATTGGAGAACAGAAGAAGCTTTCCCTTATTTGGCTGATTTCTTCCCGAACGGCCCGAATGGAGAATATGTAGGTTATGTTCCAACTTTCGATGGTAACTTGAACGATTACAATGGAACGATTGGTGTAAGAAATCAAAAGAACGGATGGATTTCTGATGTTAGTTTTACTATCGGTGGTAACGAACAGACATACTTAGTCAGTAATTCACACAACCGTAATGAGGTATTGGTTCCAACATGGAACGATGCTAATGGCGATGGTATTCAACAACCTGAAGAGGTAACATTCTCACAAAAATATCGTGAAAACAGTCCGATTCTTTTTGATGTAGGAGGAACGCGTTTCCAACATGCGGTTGGTAACTTGGATATTACTAAACGTTTAAGTGACCAAGTTGGTATCGCATTTGGTTCTGAGTTTAGAAGTGAAACTTTCACTGTCATCGAAGGTTCTGAATCAGCTTATGAGGCAGGCGGACCAGATTCATTTGCAGGAACAGATCCACGTAATGCAGGTAAATTTAACCGTTATAACTTTGGTGGTTACTTAGATTTTGCTTTTGATATTACAGATGATTTCTTAATCAATGCAACAGGTCGTGTTGAGAACTATTCAGATTTTGGTACAGCAGCAGTTTGGAAAATAAGTTCTCGTTACAAATTAGCGGATGATAAAGTTACCGTAAGAGGTTCTGCTTCTACAGGTTTCAGAGCACCATTATTACACCAGATTTATACTCAAAAAGCGCAGTATAGCTTCATTCCTGGACAAGGTATCCAAGTTGGTGGATTAATCAACAATGTATCTCGTGAAGCTCGTTTATTAGGTTTACCATCTTTAGATGCTGAAAAATCTACGAACATCACTTTAGGTATTGGTATCAAGCCAGATTATAACTGGAGTTTCACATTAGATTACTACAATATTGCAGTACAAGACCGTATTATTTTAAGTACAGAGATTGGAGCAACAGAGGCTGGCGATACCGAATTAGATGCTATTCTTGCTGAAAATAATTTATCTGATTTGAGTTTCTTCGTTAACGCATTGGATACTCGTACTTCAGGTATTGATTTTGTAGCGAGTTACCGTAATTTAGATGTTGGAGCAGGAAAAATGAACTTTAACCTTTCAGGTAACTATGTTATCCAAAATGAAAGAGATGG
>JAHDFQ010000035.1:21466-33267 GCA_020628085.1 Saprospiraceae bacterium | reverse complement strand
TAATCTACACAAAATATGCGTGGATTGTCTGTAAAAGTTCTATTTTTGATCTTACCAAATACGAACCTACCTTGATTCACTCAATCCCAAATGTCCAACCGTAAAATCATACATATTGATATGGATGCGTTTTTTGCTTCGGTGGAGCAACGAGATCATCCTGAATGGCGTGGCTTACCGATAGCGGTGGGTGGCGGTGGACGACGTGGTGTGGTAGCAGCAGCGAGTTATGAGGCTCGAAAATTTGGGGTAAGATCGGCGATGCCAGGTTTTAAAGCGAAATTATTGTGTCCACAATTGGTTTTTGTACCGCATCGGTTTGGGGTCTATAAAGAGGTATCGCAGCAGATTCGAGCTATTTTTTATGAATATACGGATTTAGTTGAGCCGCTTTCGCTAGATGAAGCCTATTTGGATGTAACCGAACCCAAAAAAGGGAAACCGTCGGCAACCTTGATTGCACAGGAAATCCGACAACGCATTTTTGAAACAACACAATTGACGGCTTCGGCTGGTGTTTCCTTTAATAAATTCATTGCTAAAATTGCTTCAGATATAAATAAACCCAACGGTCAAAAAGTAATTACCCCGACCGAAGCGGCAGCATTTATAGAAGCATTACCCATTGAAAAGTTTTTTGGAATCGGAAAAGTCACCGCTAAGAAGATGCACCAGATGGGTATCTTTTCAGGATCGGATTTAAAACAATATTCCAAACTAGAATTGAGTCAATGGTTTGGTAAAGCGGGGCGACATTTTTATAAAATTGTTCGTGCGGAGGATGACCGAAAAGTGAACCCTAATCGTATCCGAAAATCCATTGGAGCGGAGCGGACTTTTGGTGAAAACCTAGTTGAGATTCATCAAATGAAAGAGAAGTTACACCCGATTATTGAGACAGTTTATAAATATATGCATACGACCGATAATTTTGGTCGAACCGTAACACTAAAAGCCAAACGTGCTGACTTTACGCAGATTACTCGATCCAAGTCCTTTGCTTCGGAGATAATTACCAAGACGGATTTAGTAGATATTGTTTTTGAATTATTAGAAAATAATAAACAGGAGCTGGAGCAAATTCGTTTACTAGGTGTATCTATTTCTAATTTACAAAATGAACATCAGGTAGAAGGGACGGGGATTCAATTGAAGTTTGAGTTTTAGTAAATATTGAAGAGGTAATTTGAGTCACATCTTCAATAAACTTGAAATAAATGTATTATTTTGAGAAATATTTATTATGCAGGCAACATTTTCCGAACTTAGGGAATCTAATAATACAAAAGGAAACTGTTTACTGTTTAATAAATAAATAAATAAACACTCTTTTTTACCAGTGTTAACACATACAATGTGACTGAAAATGATTTAATAAAAGGATGTCTTAAACATGATAGAACCTATCAGCAAGCACTTTTTCAGCGATATGCAGGGAAAATGTTAACGGTTTGTCGCCGATATGCTCGTCATGAAATGGAAGCTGAAGATCTACTTCAAGACACCTTTATTAAAGTGTTTTCAAATATTGAGAAATTTAAACAAAAAGGGTCGTTTGAAGGATGGATTCGTAGAATAGCGGTTAATACTTCGATTAAAAACTATCAAAAACACAGTTTTCAAAAAGAACGTATTGGTTTGGAAGATTATGAGGACGAGACGGTTGATCCCGAAGCCATATCGAATCTTTCAGAAGAAGAATTGTTGACCTTGATTTCTGAATTACCCGATGGTTACCGAGTGGTATTTAATTTGTATGCCATTGAAGGGTTTAGCCATAAAGAGATTGCAGAGCAATTAAATATTGGAGAAAGTACCTCTCGATCTCAATTAGTTAAAGCAAGAAAGCTGTTACAATCAAGGATATTGGACATGCAAAAGATATTTTATGAGCAAGAAGAAGATTAAAATAGACGATTTTTTCAAAGATAATTTAGATCAATACGCATCACCTGTTTCGGAAAATATGTGGGCGTCTATTGATGCACAGTTAGGTCAAAAAACGAATCCACGTAAAACGGGTTTAATGCTATTTTGGTCGGTATTGGCAGTCCTTTTAATTGGTTTATTGGGCTTTGTTTTGATGCAGTCAGATGAATCAGTTGCTGTACACACAAATATAACGCAGCCTGATCCTGTTCAAGAAATGTTGGAATCCAAAATAGAATCGAATGATCGAGAAGTCAAGAAGGTTTTGAATCAGCAACAGGTAGACCAAAACAAAGTGGCAACTCAAAAAGAATTAACGGACAAACAACCTTTGGCAGATTTAAAGGCTTCTTTAGAACAAACAAAAGCAAACAATACGAATAAGTTTGTAAATAAATCAAACGATTTAAAAGTAATAACTTCATCAAACCAAACAACAAAAAATAATGTTCTACTTTCAAATGAAAACAATATAAACGAACAAGCGAAAAGTACAACGAACTTTAAAAGAAATTTAGATTTAACACCCGTTAGCGAGGGACAACAGGACTCTTCAACTACCAATGAGGAGCAGCAATCGACTGCAAATACGTTTAATAATGTAGTATTCGACTCTTCACTTAAAGAAAAAATGCACCGATTCCCTGTTGTTCCTCTTTTTAGTACGTCTATTAAAGAGGTTCAACCACTCCAAGCCTACGATATTACCGACAAATCTTGTCCAAGTAGTTTTAAAATACTTCACCGACCAACTTTTTATTTTGATGCCGTTTTGGGAATAGATTATGCGAACAGACGGTTTACAGCGTCCTCTAATAGTGAAGCTGCCCAAGATTATATTGATATTCGGGAAGACACAGAAAAATATGCTTCTTCGTACTCTATTGGAGCGAGAATGTCGGTGGCTTATAACACTGGTTTCGTTTGGAGAATTGGGCTGATGTATCACCGTTTAAATGAAAAAATTAATCTAATCGGTAAACCTGAATATGCACATATTTCTGACGTGTTAATTTTGGAACAAGACAATACGTATCAGTTTGTAGATGTTCCTATTTTAGTTGGCTATCAAACCAATACTGGGAAGATGACCTATGGGTTTAATGCAGGAATGTATGTGAATCTAAGTTTCTCTTCACCATCTAATTATATTTTATCGGCAGATAGAAATAAAATTTTATTAAACGACCCTGTGACTATTGATGAAAGTCCCGTATTTAAAGGGCAGTTAGGTATAAGTGCTTATGGAAGTTTATTTGCAACATATGAATTGACAGATCATTTATCTGTAATTTGCGAGCCGAATGTTTTGGTGCGTCCACAGTCCGTTACCCTTTCAGATTATGCCTTAGAACAACGTTATGTTCATATCGGTCTGATGACGGGATTACGATATAAATTTTAAATAATTGTAATGTTTCAGGCAGCGAATCTGCTGTTTACGGAGTCTTATTTATAGAACAGTTAAGGATTGGATTTAAGATTTTAGTCCTCCAATTGATAAAAGAGAGAGTAATATCAACATTGGTGTAGCAACCTAATCTACATTAGAGCCACACTATTCAAAAAAAAAAGTATTTAATAATTTTGGAAGTACATGAGTTGTCGTGTTTCTTCTCAATATTAATGTATAGCTGAACCAAGTTTCAGTATTATACCTTTCTTTCCCGTGACACTATAGGAAATGTATAATAGGTTGTTTTTCACTTAGGGAAAAAGTGAGGAGAGTGCGGTCTGAATGATTTTTCATTTGGGCCGCTTTTGTTTATAAAAAATTAGAACAACACAAGAACCTGAACATATGAGTACAATCGCACATGAACACGTTAATAATGTCTTCGTCCTTTTAAAATATCATACAATAAATCTAAGTCTTGTTCATTTTTGATAAGTGAATGTAAATGCGGGGGCAGCTCTTCTTTTAAATTCATATTTTCTAGGGTGTCCGTTTGAATTTTTTCCAACAAAAGCAGCTTAATCCAATCAATCAATTCACTGGTAGATGGACGTTTTTTCAGTCCACGCACTTCTCGTACTTCATAAAATACTTTCAATGCACTTTGTACCATTTCTGCCTCAATATTAGGATAATGCACATCCACAATCTGCTGCATGACCTCCTTTTCAGGAAAACGAATATAGTGAAATAAGCAACGTCTCAAAAAGGCATCGGGCAACTCTTTTTCATTATTGGAAGTAATAATAATAATCGGACGGTGTTTAGCCTTGATGGTTTTTTGAAGTTCATATACATAAAACTCCATTTTATCTAATTCTAACAACAAATCATTCGGAAACTCAATATCCGCTTTGTCAATCTCGTCAATCAATAAAATTTTAGATTCGTCCGTTTCAAAAGCTTCCCAAATTTTTCCTTTCTTAATATAATTTGAAATATCCTCTACTTCTGCATTTCCCAATTGAGAGTCTCGCAATCTTGAAACAGCATCATATTCATACAAACCTTGTTGTGCCGTCGTTGTTGACTTTACGTGCCAAGTAATGATTTCTTTGTTCAATGATTTTGCAATTTCATGTGCCAGTAAGGTCTTACCCGTTCCTGGTTCACCTTTTATCAAAAGTGGCTTTTGTAGGTGAATAGCAGCATTCACAGCAATTTGTAATTCTTTTGTTGCTATATAATTATCTGTACTCTTAAACATGTTGAGTTGTAGTTATTTTGAGTTTCAAAGATGCGAATATTTACAATAACAAAAAGAAGTAATGGAAGTTTATTTATTTTTGTACCATGCCTATATAACTTTAAATTGCCACAGAGGCGCAAAGTCGCAGAGTTTTATATTGTCCTCCTCTGTATCTCAGCGTCTTTGTAGCATCTAAACACACTTGTAGAGACTCAAGAAAATAATTTGAAAAATATGCAAAAAATAGAACACATTGGAATCGCTGTAAAAGATATAGAAAAAGGAAACGCTATTTACGCAAAGTTGCTAGGCGTTGAACCCTACAAAATGGAAGAAGTGACTTCCGAAAATGTTTTGACTTCATTTTTTAAAGTTGGTGAAAATAAAATTGAATTACTAGCAAGTACAACTGATGATGGAACGATTGCAAAATATATCGACAAAAGAGGAGAGGGGATTCATCATATCGCTTTCGCAGTAGAAGATATTCACGCCGAAATGAAACGACTGCGCAATGAAGGATTTCGACTATTAAACGAACATCCTAAAAAAGGAGCAGATAATAAATTAATCTGCTTTGTTCATCCCAAAGATGCTAATGGTGTACTGGTTGAACTGTGTCAGGAGATTCCAAAACAAGGATATTGATGGACATTTACCAATATATTATCGCCATTGTAGGAGGTGCTATAGCAGGTGTGATTAATACCTTGGCAGGATCAGGTTCAGCCATTACATTAACTATTTTGACCGAGGTCATGGGCTTGCCACCGAACGTTGCCAACGGTACGAATCGAGTAGGAATTGTTGCTCAAAGTTGGGCAGGTTCTATTGCTTTTTATAAAAATGGAAAACTATCTTTCAAACGATCTTGGTTGTATATTTTACTGACGGTTTTAGGTGCAATTGCAGGAGTAATTACAGCTGTTTATGTGAGTAATGAGCAGTTTGCGAATGTCTTTAAAGTGTTGATGGTCTTGATGTTATTTGTTATTTTGGTCAAACCAAAAAGATGGCTACGGGAAACAGATGCTACAAAAACTATAAATTATGGGTTGGCAATTCCGCTATATTTAGCACTCGGATTTTATGGCGGATTTATCCAAATGGGAATGGGCGTTTTTTTCTTGGCAACGATGGTGCTGGTTTCACACTATAATATTATTGATGCCAATGCAGTCAAGTCTCTAGTTGTTGCTATTTATACGATTGTAGTGATCGCTATTTTTCAATGGAAAGGACTCATTGACTGGAAAGTTGGGGCCATTATGGCTATCGGTCAGACATTTGGAGGATGGTTTACAGCCGCTTACGCTTCAAAATACCCAACCGCAGATATTTGGGCGTATCGGATGCTCGTAGCAGTCGTTATTTTTGCTATTTTAAAATTATTTAATGTTTTTTGACAATTGCTTAACAAAATTGAAAATGGACTGTTACGAAAACAATACTTTCACTACTTTTGGTTAAATACCAATGTAAACTTAAATATTGGTCAAAAATTAACTTCCCTCGTTGAAATTTCTCCAATTCGCTTGATAAAACTCATTATCAATCGTTTGTAACTTCACGAATGAAAGAAAACCTTGCCTGCGGCTGGCAGCTTGGGAAGTAATTACTTGACCGTTCCTAACCAAACATTTATTAACACAATAACCGAACAGTTACCAAACCTGTTGAGGTCAAACTATTTTACTACTTTATGAATTCAAATTTAAGTATACACCGATTATACGCTATTCTTACTATTCTTCTTTTTTCAAATCTATTAGCTGCTCAAGGATCGTCTAACATGACGTTGTTAGGCAATTGGGATCAGAATACCATCTCAAGAAGTGGTGTATTTTACAATGATATCTGGGGTTATGTGGATGATTCAGGTAACGAGTATGCTATTCTTGGATCACCCCAAAAAGTTCATTTTTTGGATGTAACCAATCCTAGTAGTATTACACTAAAGGCAGAGTTCTCTTTAGGATCTAGTTCGATTTGGAGAGATTTTAAAACTTATGATCGATATGTATATGGTGTGGCTGATGAAGGAAGTGAAGGTCTTGTTATTTTTGATATGAATAGCTTACCCAACGGAGAAATTTGTCAAGTATATCAGGATAATAGCGTTTTCTCAATAATACATAATATTTTTATTGATGTAAGAAATGGATTTTTATATGCTGTTGGTCGGAAAGGTGGAGTAACAAATCAATGGGTTGTATATGATTTAAAACCAGACCCTGCTAATCCAACTCTAGTAGCTAATAAGCCTATTTTTGGAGATTATATACATGATATATTTGTTCAAAATAATAGAGCATATGCCTCTTCTGAAACGAGTACTATAATATTTGATGTAACCGATCCAGTGAATCCTGTTTATTTGGCAGAACTGACTATGAGTGGTTATAATCATAGTTCATGGATATATGAAGATGGTACGAAACTTATTACAGCTTTTGAAAGTTCTGGAGTTCCACTTAGAGTATTGGATATTACTAATGCTATAAATGATGATTTACAAGTAATTGGAAGTTTTAAATTCCCATTAGAATCAGGAGATCCTGATTTAATATATCACAATCCATTTATATTAGGAGATTATGCTATTGTTTCCTCTTACTATGATGGTGTAACGATTATTGATGTTTCCAATCCTAGTAACCCTACACTTGAAGCGTATTATGACACCTTTACCAATTCTGGCTATCCATCAAACAATGCTACGGATGGCTGCTGGGGTGTTTATCCTTTTTTGCCTTCTGGAAATATTATAGCAGCTGACACACAGACGGGATTATACGTATTGAGTACGACTGTTCCGTTGCCAAGTGGTAGATGTGCAAATGGTGTGCTTGATCCATTTGAAGAAGGTGTAGATTGTGGTGGATTTTGTGCGCCGTGTGGAACTGCAACTGTTACTTGTACAACTTGTTCAGACGGTGTGCTAAATGGAGACGAAACAAATATTGACTGTGGTGGAACAATTTGTAATCCGTGTATCGAAGATTGTTTAACCTATGATTTTACAGGACAAGTTGTGGGCTATGATGTAGGTGGAAATGACAATGGAACATTTACCGTTCAGGATGCTGGAGCAACACTTTTTATTACAGGAAATGGATGGAAAGCTGTTCCGATTAACTATACTGTAACTCCAAATACGGTTTTAGAATTTGATTTTAGAAGTGATGTGGAAGGCGAAATTCATGAAATTGGTTTTGATAATGATTTAGTTGTTGCTCCTGATCATCGAATTGTCGTGTATGGAAATCAAGGATATGCAGGAACATTTCCAACACCGAATTACTCTGGTAGTGGAAATTTTGAGCATTTTACGATTAATTTAGGTGCAAATTTCACTGGGACATTCCAATATCTAGTTCTGACTTGCGATGATGATGCCAATGCAGCAGGTGATTCTTATTTTAGTAATGTTCAAATTTACGAAGATTATGATAGTAATTTAATGTGTAATGCGCCCGCTTGTCCTGCAATGGATAATATATCAAATACCCCAACTTCTGGAAATTATCAAGCTAGTAACACGATCACTTCTGATGCACAAATTATGGCTACAGAAAATGTAATTTACGGTGCAAATACGATCTGTTTAGAAGATGGATTTGAAGTGGTTTTAGGAGGGGAGTTTTTGGGAGAAATCAATCCTTGTACACCGTTTACACAAGCTCCAAATCAAGGCATCTTAAAAAATAATACACTTTCAGACAAGCAAAAGAAATCAACTATTGCTGTACACCAAATGGGCAATAGCGATACTTGGATGGCGCATATTTTGATTGAAGAAGCTGGAAAAGTTGAGGTGTATGTACAAGATCGAAACAATAAGCGGACAACTATTTTTTCAGATTATGCCAATACAGGTTATTTGAGATTAAGATTTAAAAGTAAACTTGGAAATCAACCCAAGCTAGTAGTAAAAACGCAGCAATCCATACGATCTCAGTTGGTGAAAGCCTATCAAGATTTATACTAAAATTTTAATAAAAAATGCGATGATATTCAGTTGAAATCATCGCATTTTTTTTTGTAAGTAAGTTTGATTTGAAAAAAACTACTCAACAATTTTGGCTGTTTTTGGTTGTCGAAACAACTCGTCAGAAGGTGCTTTCTTAGATAATTTGACATCTTCAAATTTGATCGTATTTCGAGGCTCTAACGGTTTATTGTCTTCCAATTTATACCAAGTAATAGATGCTGGAAGTATTAATTTTTGTGTTTCCGCCCAATCATCGTAGCGAATCCATTTAATCTTACTACTTTTTTCATTTGAAAAATAAGTCACGGTATAGCCCAACCATTCCATTTGATAAGTTTCTGGATGATAATGAATAAAATACTCATCCTTAGAACTTAAACCAACGCCGTCATTATAAGAAATACGAAAACCTGGATACGATTGACCTTCAAAAACCAAATCAGGAGTTTCGCTATATAGAATACCATCGTCTCCCAACACAAAAGGCATTGCATAAAAATAAAACATCAATTGACTATAAAATTTGGGATTTCCAGTATAATCATCCTCGGCATCAATCCAAATATTGGTACCATCACTAGCCATCGTAAAATTAGAACCTTCGATTCGTTCTCTGCGATCTTTTAAATTCAAATGATATTGTTCCTCCTTTTCAGGGTCAGTCAATTTGAAAGACAAACTATTCATCTCATTCCAATGATCCAAACCACCATGCCGTTCAAATACTTTTTCAAGTTTTGGTGGATATGGATTTACAGCATTAGACAAGCCTACATTTTTTGCTTTTTGTGTAGAACACGCTGATAAAATAAACATAGAAATTAGGGCGAGTATAAAAGTGTTGGTTGTTTGAAACATGGTTTTTCTTTGGTTTGATAAAGTTGATAAACACGGGGTTACGTGCTAAAGTTTCGACTTCCGTTCTTTTTCAAACGTTTCATAATCTGTCCGATGTAATTGTTGAATACCTTTTTTTCGATCTGCAAAATAGGTTTTTAAGGTATAAATAGAAGACGTGAATGCCATTTCTGTCCAAGGAATTTCATCTTCCGAAAACAATCGAGTCTCTAAGCTTTCAATACCATTAGAAAAATTAGTATCGGGCATTTCTGCTAAAAAGTGCATATATACTTGATTGATTCGAGCAATACTAAAAACCATTTGTAGATGTGTGATTTCTACTTGAATATTAGCTTCTTCTTGAACCTCTCTTGTTGCTCCTTCTTCTACCGTTTCTCCATTTTCCATAAAGCCACCTGGCACATTCCAAAACCCTCGTCTTGGCTCAATAGCTCTTCTACACAACAGTACTTTATCTTCCCAAATTGGAAGACAACCCACAATTATTTTTGGATTTTCGTAATGAATGGTACCACAAACCGAACAGTTAAATCGAGGTCGATCATCACCTACCACTGCCCCAAAGTCTACCTGATTTCCACAATTATTACAAAAATTCATATTTTTCTATTTGTTAACTTTTCTAAATCCTCTGGCGTATCAATTCCTATCGTTTCTAATTCAGTCTGTCCCACAATAATATCATATCCATTTTCCAACCAACGCAGCTGTTCTAATGATTCTATCTGTTCTAAAACACTGCTTTTCAATTGCGTAATTTCCAGTAAACTGGTTCTTTTGAACGCATAAATACCAATATGTTTGAACGCATTAGAGGGTATGCTATTTTCATTGTTTCGATCAAACGGAATAGAACTTCTGCTAAAATACATCGCTTTTTGATCTGTATTGAAAACGACCTTGACGATATTTGGATTAATAAAATCCTTGTTTTTTTCTATTTTTTTAGAAAGTGTTGCAATGCTAGCTGTCGAATTTATCAATAACTGAATCAAATTATCTATCTGAATGGGCTGAATAAATGGTTCATCACCCTGTATGTTCACGATAATATCAAAGTCCGTTTCTAAACAAGCTACTTCAGCACAACGATCTGTTCCTGAAGGATGGTGATCAGCGGTCATCACAGCAACACCACCAAAACCTTGTACATGTTCTAAAATCCGTTGGTCATCCGTTGCCACCATTACTTTACCAATATATTCGGATTGTTGTACTTGTTGATAGACCCGTTGAATCATACTTATTCCGTCAATTTCTACTAAAGGTTTACCAGGGAATCGAGTAGAAGCGAATCGGGCAGGAATAATGCCAAGGACTTTTGGATGCATTTGTTCAATTTTATAGGTGCATTTCAAAATGTCGCACTCGTTGTGAAAATATCTCTGTAACTCAGTGTCTCCGTAGCAGTAAACGACATTTTGAAATATACCCGATTTTATTAATTCAAATATTAGTCTAAATAAAACTGTATTTTTGTGTTTCAATACTTCATACTATGAATCGTCAGCCAATAATAATATTTATTTTATTATTTTTATTTATAAACCTTTCCTCGAATTGGGCAAAAGATACTTCTCTTAAACTTGATTCTATTAGTAATCCTGTACAAGATACTATTTTTATTGCTTTGGGAAATCAGCTTCAAAAATTTGTATATCATACCATTGAGCCTAAACAAACGATTTATTCTATCGCCCGATTTTATGGTCTACGTCCCAATGATATTTTTGATTACAATCCTAAAATTGGTCAAAAAATAGTAGATGTTGGGGAAGTCATTCGTATTCCAATTCCTAATAGTGCAATTCTACGATTTAAACCCAATCAATCTACGGGTCATGAGTATATTCCATTAGTATATGAAGTTAGAAATGGCGAAACCTTATATCGGATTGCTCGAAAATATTTTAGAATGCCTGTCGATTCATTGAGATACAGGAATGGTATTCCCGATTATTCTATTCAAGAAGGACAGCAGTTACATATTGGTTGGATGAATGCAAATGGGATTCCTGATAGTCTACAGATTTATGGAAATCCTTTGGTGAAAAGTAATTTTTTAATGGAAGAATCCTTTAATGACGGCGTTATTCGTCAGACTTATACCGAGAAAGGAGTTGCTTTTTGGCAAAAAAATACAGATTTGGAAGCAGGTTTATATGGTTTACATAACAAAGCACCATTAAATTCTGTCATGTCTGTGACGAACCCAATGACGAATAAAACCGTTTATATAAAAGTAATTGGTCGGATTCCAGCTTCCGCTTATCGACCAGAAGAAAATTTGATTCTTTCGGCACAAGCCGCACAGCTATTGGGTGCAAAAGATGCCCGATTATTTATAAAATTGAGGTACAAAAAGTAGGATT
>JAHDFQ010000035.1:0-21366 GCA_020628085.1 Saprospiraceae bacterium | reverse complement strand
AATGTATCAAAATAATGTTCTTGAAACGATTGGTAACACGCCATTAGTCAAGATTAATAAAATTGCAGCAGACGTTCCAGCTTTGGTATTGGTAAAATTAGAAACGACTAATCCAGGGCATTCTATAAAAGATCGAATGGCATTAAAAATGTTGGAAGACGCTGAAAAAGATGGACGTATCAAACCAGGCGGAACGATCATTGAGTGTACTTCTGGAAATACAGGAATGGGCTTGGCGATTGCAGGTTGTGTAAAAGGCTACAAATCAATTTTTACGACAAGTGATAAACAATCTAAGGAAAAAATTGACTTGTTGCGAGCAATGGGAGCGGAGGTGATAGTTTGTCCAACCAATGTTACGCCTGAAGACCCACGATCTTATTATTCTGTGGCAGAGCGATTGAGTAAAGATATTCCAAATTCTTGTTGGTTTAATCAATACGATAATTTATCCAACCGTCAGGCACACTACGAATCTACAGGACCAGAAATCTGGGAACAAACCGAAGGAAAAATCACGCATTTTGTAGTGGGTGTTGGAACAGGAGGAACGATTTCTGGAACGGCTCGCTATTTGAAAGAGCAAAAT
This sequence comes from Saprospiraceae bacterium, assembly GCA_020628085.1. Lineage (GTDB taxonomy): Bacteria > Bacteroidota > Bacteroidia > Chitinophagales > Saprospiraceae > JAHDES01. Next base: position 20,777 of record JAHDFQ010000035.1, on the reverse strand, counting down.
CCCGATATTAAAGTTTGGGGTATTGATACCTACGGATCAGTATTCAAAAAATATCATGAAACGGGTGAATTTGATGAAAAAGAAATCTACCCATACATCACTGAAGGAATTGGAGAGGATATTTTACCCAAAAACGTCGATTTTAGTTTGATTGACCATTTTGAAAAGGTCACGGATAAAGATGGGGCAACCATGTGCCGTCGCTTGGCAAAGGAAGAGGGGCTATTGTTGGGCTATTCAGCAGGTTCCGCTTTTGCAGGTTTGTTGCAATTGAAAGATCAGTTGACCGAAGATGATGTGGTGGTCGTTGCGATTCACGATCACGGAAGTCGTTATGTTGGTAAAATTTATAACGATGATTGGATGCGGGAACGTGGTTTTTTGGACGATGAGTTAAAAGTCAAAGATTTGATTGCTAAAAAATCAGATAAGCGTTTTACAACAGTTGATGAAAAAGAAACTGTTCGCACCGTATTTAATATGATGAAGGAAATGGATATTTCGCAATTACCAGTTATGAAAGACGGTGAAATTGTGGGCTCTATTACTGAAACAATTGTGTTAACACATCTACTTGAAAACCCCATGAATAACTCAGAAAGTACGGTTGGCAGTATTATGGGCGAACCCTTTCCCGTTGTGATGGAAGATGTTGCTTGTAGTAAATTATCGAGCTATATTAGTAAGAAAATTCCTGCGGTCATCGCAAAAGACAAAGCAGGTAGTCTACACATTTTGACCAAATACGATATTATTCAAGCGGTTTAAAACTGCAAGTTGTAACGAATATAAATAGGAATATTGCTGAATAGCAATATTCCTATTTTGTAATTATGAATAGCTACATTTTTAAATAAAAGTCTTTTGTTAATGCTACATATTCTGGAGTATAATCATTTCTTTTTTCGTATTGAATAACCATTGAATCTTTTTCCGTTTCTACTTTTTTTCTTCCAAAAGACATCAATAATCGTTCAACAGATTTATCTTTTTTAGGTTTGACTTCCGTTACTCTTGAACAATAAATACCACATTGCTCGGCTCTTTCCTTAAAGCGTAAACCTTCGATATAAGGGAGTATCAATGCAAACTGTCCATTTTCAGAGAGTAATCTTTTAGCACAAAGTAATAGTTCACCTGTAGGAAGTTTGATCGTATGCCGAACAGCATTTCTATTGGAGTTATCAGATAATGTTCCACCAGAAAAAAAAGGGGGATTGCATATAATCAGATCAAATGGAGTATCAGTCGTTTTTGTGAAATCTTGAATAGAAGTATTGATAATAGTTACTCTATTTGTAAAAGGTGAATTGGCTGCATTTTCTTGCGCTTGTTTTGCAGAGGCCTTATCAATTTCTACTGCGCTAATAATTGCTTTAGAATTTCGCTGGGCTGCCATGAGCGCAATGACACCCGTTCCTGTACCAATATCTAAAATCCTTTCTTTACCATCAACATTTGCCCACGCACCAAGTAACACACCATCCGTGCCTATTTTCATACTACACTGATCTTGTTCAATGATAAACTGCTTAAAACGAAAAGGTTTGATGGACATATTATTTATTTTATGAAACTCTAGGATATAACTGTTTTGAGCGTATTTTGTTAAATTTAATGGGAATAATAAACATTATTACGAATAGAGTTGAAAGCGGAAAAAAGGAACTAAAGGCTTTATTTTGAGTTGTGAAATCGAATATAGCCAAAAGTTCGAGCGTCAAAGTTAATCAATTCACTAGTATGACGAGTAAAGAATATGACATACTACTTTAATTAAAATAAATTGTTTTAAAATAAATGAAAATAGTTTGTTTTGTTTTAAAAGTGTTATATATTTGAAACATATTGTTTTACACAGCACAGTTTTAAATATACTAATCATGCAGCACCAAAAAATACAAACCAAGCATAATCGTAAGCAAAATGGCTTATATGTTTCTAAAAATCACTTGTTTTGGGGATGTATTATCCTCTCTTTTTTCTATTTATTTCATACTAAAAGTATTCAATTTGAATTAACATTAGGTACGAATAGTAAAGCCGTCACTTTATCCAATCTGTTTAGTCAAAGTGCCGTGACTAAGATTTTTGATTTACAGGAGAACACCGATACCGATCAAAAAATGTCCGTTTTGAATCCGTTGTCAGTCGCAGTCAGTTCAAAAGAAAAAAGTACGCCTATATCTATCAAAGAAGTCATTACAGCTCCCAAAGTTGATAAAATCAGTATTCAACAACAAATAGAAGCGACCTATCCTTATGTTAAACGTTTTGCAAACGTTGCCAAGGCAGAAATGGAAAAATTTGGTATTCCTGCAAGTATTATTTTAGCACAAGGCATCTTAGAAAGTAATTCAGGCAAGGGTAAGTTAGCGACCAAAAATAACAATCATTTTGGTATGAAGTGCTTTTCCAAAAAATGTAAAAAAGGACATTGTAGTAATTTCTCCGATGATAGCCATAAAGATTTCTTCCTGCGCTACACGAGTGCATGGGGATCATACCGAGATCATAGTAAATTATTAGTTGGAAAACGGTATAAACACCTTTTAAAACTAGGAACAACCGACTATAAAAGCTGGGCACAAGGGCTCAAAAAAGCAGGTTACGCAACGGATAAAAGATACGCTGAAAAAATCATAGAAATTATCGAAACAAAGCAGTTATGGGTGTATGATAATGAAACTAATTTTCTCAATTAGCGTCAACTATACGTCTATTATTTTAAAAAGATTAGTTGTTCATAAATTAAACTTTATATTTGTCTTCTCATAAGAAAATATAAGTTTATAACATGATTAAAAAGTTACTATTACTAACATTATTAGTTGGCATTGCTTCTGTTTTTTACGCACAGGATGGAATTGTTAGAGGAAATGTATATGATAAAGAAACGGGAGAACCCATTATGTTTGGTAATGTGATTCTTCAAGGAACAACGTTGGGAACAAATACCGATTTAGATGGTTTTTTTAGTATTCCAAATGTTCCTGTCGGTGATTATAATTTAGTGGCTACTTACATTGGTTATGATAGCATCGCTGTCAATGTTTCGATTACACCAAATTCTATCGCATATGAAAGTATCTATTTAAATAGTTCTGGTGTGCAATTGAATACAGTCGATGTTTCTGCACGTCGTGAACAAGCCCGCTCGGATGTTAAAGTATCTAGTATTTCTGTGTCTGCAAATGAAATTAAATCGCTTCCATCAGCTGGTGGTGAACCCGATTTGGCTCAATATCTTTCTGTTTTACCTGGTATTGTTTTTACTGGAGATCAAGGTGGACAATTATATATTAGAGGTGGTTCTCCTATTCAAAACAAGATATTATTGGATGGAATGACCATTTATAATCCGTTTCATTCCATTGGGTTTTTCTCTGTTTTTGAAACAGAAACAATTCGAAATGTAGACGTCTTGACAGGTGGTTTTAATGCCGAATATGGTGGTCGAGTTTCTGCCATTGTCGATATTAAAACTAGAGATGGTAACAAAAAACGTTTCGGTGGTTTGGTGTCTACCAATCCTTTTCAATCCAAAGTTTTATTCGAAGGACCTATCAGGAAATTAAGAGAAGGTGGGGGCGGAAGTACTTCTTTTTTAGTCACTGCTAAGCATTCATACATCGATCAAACCTCAAAAACTTTATATCAATATGCTATTGATGATGAAGCAGGTTCATTGCCTTTTGGATTTACGGATTTATATGGAAAATTGACCTTTGCTTCTGGAAATGGTAGTAAATTGAATCTGTTTGGTTTCAATTTTATTGATCGAGTAAATTACAGCAATGCCAGTTTAGACTGGAATGCTGCTGGTGGTGGTGCAAATTTTACGTTAATTCCAGCAACCTCTAATATTACTATTGATGGTACTTTTTCTTATTCTGATTATCAAATTGAATTGGTGGAAGGCGATGACCGTCCTCGAACGAGTTCCATTTCTAGTTTCACGGCAGGTCTGAATTTTACATCTTATGGAACGGATAATGAAGTTAAATATGGTTTTGAGTTGAATGGCTTCAATACCGATTTTCGATTTACCAACTTTTTAGATGCCACGATTGAGCAAGTAAATTATACAACAGAGTTAGCGGCCTATGTCAAATTCAAACAAAAATTAGGTAGGTTAATTATCGAACCTAGTTTAAGAATGCAATATTATGCTACCTTATCTGACCTTCAATTAGAACCTCGTTTGGGTATTAAATTCAATGCAACGGATCGTCTACGATTTAAGTTAGGTAGTGGATTTTATTCTCAAAACTTATTGAGTTCTGTAAACGAAAGAGACGTGGTGAACCTATTCGTAGGATTTTTATCTGCACCAGAACGATTAACGGAACTAAACACTGATCAAGATGCGGATAGCAAATTGCAAAAATCCATTCATGGTGTTTTTGGAGTAGAAATTGATATCACCAACAATTTAGAATTTAACGTTGAACCTTATTATAAAAAATATACGCAACTCATCAATTTAAATAGAAATAAATTGCTAGCATCCGAATCAAATTATGTAACGGAAACAGGTGATGCTTACGGTATTGATTTCTTAGTCAATTATCGTTTAAAAGATTTATTCTTTTGGCTGACCTATTCTCACGGATATGTCAATCGTTTTGATGGAGAACAAACCTACCCAACTATTTTTGATCGCCGACATAATGTCAATTTCTTGACCACTTATGAATTTGGTAGCGAAAAAGAATGGGAGTTCAGCGCACGTTTCAATTTTGGTTCAGGATTTCCATTTACATTAACCCAAGGTTTCTATAATTCCAATTTGTTTGAAGAAGGTATTACTCAAGAAGTACTCACCAATAATGGAGATTTAGGTATAGAATTTTCAACAGATCGTAACTCTGGTCGTCTTCCTGACTATCATCGTTTAGATTTGTCGCTTAAACGTACATTTAAGTTCTCAAAATATACTAAATTAGAAGCGACAGCAAGTGTTACTAATGCTTACAACCGTAATAATATATTCTTTTTTGACCGTGTGACTTATGATCGAGTAGATCAATTACCGATTTTACCGAGTTTAGGGTTGGTGTTTAGTTTTTAGGAAACGAATTTTTTATTTTATTATGTTCTAAAATTGATTATGAATTAATAGCAGAAATATGAATTTAGATCAGACAGATAGAAGCGTTTTGAAAGAAGTATTAAAAGAAATTCTCAAAGAAGATGTGAGTTTGTTTAAACAAGCATTAAGAGAAATATTAGCTGAACATCAATCGGATCAACCTGTACATCAGGAGAATAGAGAAGAAAAAATTAAGCAGCTACTTTCTGAAGATTTTGATACTTATGAAGAAGTGTTCAAAGCACTAGCCTAATATGAAATATTTATTGAAAGAGGATTTAATTTTAATAAACAAGATGACGGTAGATAGACATGGAGGAAATTACGTTCCACCAAAAAATCTATTGAATGAAAATCCTCTTGATTACTTGGTTGATGCAGTAAAGTCAGAGATGTTTGGAGTAGCTCTTTATCCAGAAATTTTTGAAAAATGTGTTTTATACATGTACAATATTATTAATAATCATGTTTTTCAAGATGGCAATAAATGAATAGGGCTTGCTGCTGCATTATTGTTTTTAAAGTTAAATGGATATAAGTTGAAAAATAATTTATCTGCCGTAAATAATATGCCCACTTCAGGTAATAATACCATTGAAATATTAATCCAGTTTACTTTAGAGGTCGCAGATGCTCAAATAGGATTAGATGATTGTACTGTTTGGTTTAAAAATAACATTGAAAAAATAGAGAAATACCCGTATCTCTCATTATAAATCTCTCACCTATGAAAGCAAACCTACTTTTTTTATTACTGTCCCTTAGCTATGTAAGTATTTTTGCTCAACAAGCCTGTGGCATTCCAACACCACCATCATCTACGGTTCGCTCTATCGCTGAATGGGAAGAATTAGATCACATTGTCGTATCATGGGATAATTTAGATCATCCACTTTTAGCAAAAATAATTGATAACGCTAGAATAGAGTGTGAAGTAGTGGTAGCTGCTTCCAATGTAGCTCAATGTCAAAATCAATTATTGAATATTTATGGTTTTGATGATTTAAATAACATCACATTTATAGAAGCCCCGATTAGCAGTATTTGGATTCGAGATTCGGGTGCCAATTCAGCTTATATTAATGATGTAGATTCTTTAATTGGAGTCGACTGGATTTATAATCGAAATCGACCCGAAGATGACCAATTGTTTTGTGAAATTCAAGAAGAATTAGATATTCCGTTATACCAAACGCTTGTACCACCTTACGATCTTGTGCATACAGGAGGTAACTACATGACAGATGGTTTAGGAATGGGTTTTTCCTCAGACTTGTTGTACGAAGAAAATGAAGCGGGTAGTGATTTTGGTTATAGTGCGCATTCTCCCGAAGATGTCAAAGCGATCATGCAACAGTTTTTAGGTATTGATGAATATGTGGTGATGGAAGCATTGCCTTACGACATCATTCACCATATTGATATGCACATGAAATTATTAGATGAAGAAACCTTACTGGTAGGCGCATATCCAAATGGTATTTCAGATGGCCCGCAAATAGAAGCAAACTTAGCTTACATTCAAGAGAATTATAAAACATCTTTTGGTCGAGATTTTAATATTATAAGAATGGATATGCCAGCTGATGCCAATGGTGATTATCCAGGTGCACCTTTTGGCTTTGGGGATTATTATACCTACACAAATGCGCTTTTTGTTAATAAAATGGTACTCGTTCCAACTTATAATATTCCAGAAGATCAAGAAGCATTAGATAAATGGAGGGAAGCCTTGCCAGGTTATAATATTGTTGGTTTAGATTGTCGAAATATTATTCGTTACAGTGGAGCAATCCACTGTATCACTAAAGAAGTAGGTACTTCTGACCCTCTTTGGATTACTCATCCTCAGATACGAGATGTGGAAACGGAACAACCTAACGGATATATGGCTACGGCTCAAATCAAGCACCGTTCTGGAATCGAATCTGCTAACCTTTACTACAAAACAAATCTTGATGATGCTTATCTAGAAATTCCAATGGAGCAAATTTTAGGTACAGACGATTGGATAGCGACTATTCCAGAGCAAGCCAATCAGTCAACAGTATATTATTATATTAATGCGACTGCATTCACAGGCAAAATTATGACTCGCCCAATGCCTGCTCCAGAGGGGTATTTTTCTTTTACGGTTAATTATCCTGTTAGTACGATAGAAGTGGATAATCAAAATATATTTGTAGGCGATGTATTTCCCAATCCAGCACGTTCATTGACGTATATTCCGTTTGAAAATAAGATCAATATTGATGCGACTGTTCAAATTCTAGATGTACACGGTCGAGTACTCGAAATCATACATGATGGGATTATTTCTTCAGGTGATTCCAAATTCTTTTTTGATGTTTCCAAATATACTTCAGGTGTCTATTTTGTTCATGTTGTATCGGGTAAAGAGCAGGTTACAAAACGGTTTGTAGTGCGTTAAAGAAATGTATCGTTCGTAGTATAAATTACTTTTTTATAAGTAGCCCAGATTCAATACAAATCATCTAAACGCATACTCAAATATTTTTGTACGACTCGATAGGTGCTCAAAGATGAAATCAAAATACCTAAAACTAATATTCCAGCAATTAAAACCATTGTCCAAACTTGATTTTTGATTATATCTAATGCAGGAATTTCAGATTTCAACCATACAAATAAACCTCCAAGTACCATGATTGCAATGACGGAACTGATTAGTCCGTTGAGCATACTTTTTATTAAAAAAGGACGACTGATAAACGACCAAGTTGCGCCGACCATTTCCATATTTTTAATTAGAAACCGTTTAGAATATAGTGCTAAACGCATCGTATTATGAATTAAAAAAATGGCGACAAGCAAGAAAAAAGCTGCAATCAATAGTCCAATCCAAGCTACTTTAGATACATTTTTACCAATAGCATCTATCATATTTTCTTGATAATATACATCTCGAACAGCTAGGTTTTCCATCACTTTTGAACGAATAACCTTTATTGTTTCTTCGTTTAAATATGCTGCTTTTACATTAAAAATGAATACATCATGCAGGGGATTCACCATATCCATCAGCATAAAATCATCTCCAAAATCAGCTTTTAAGGTCTCTACAGCCGCCGCTTTATCAATAAACTTAATAGAGTTGGTTTTGACAAAAACAGATGATCGTAGTTTTTCGTCGATTTTCGCAATATCTTCATCTGTAACATCATCTTTAAGTTCAATAATAATACTAATTTGTTCTTTTAGGTTTTCCAATAGTACAGTACTTTGGATAAGCAGCATACCAAAAAAACCAATCAGGATGAGTACCAAAGCAACACTGAGAATGGAGTACCAGTGATTTGGAGCAATAATTTTAGATGAATGAATGGACATAGTTCCGATTTTACTCCAAAATTAAATATATTCGTTTAAAATTAAATGTATTGCTAAAGTATTCCTTTAAATAATTTTATTTGAAAACTAAATCAGGATTTTTTGTGTCATATCAGTTTATAAAATAGCCTTAAAATTAAGGCTTTAGTAAGAACACTAAAATCATAGAATGTAACCTCAAGAATATAATATAACTATGTATCACAAAATACTATTTACTTCCATTTTTATGATATATTATATCAATGGATTTGCACAAATTACTCTTACCAACGGGTCGTTTGAAGACGAGCCCAAAGATGCTTCTAACCCGACAGGTTGGCATCCTTGCAAACGGGGTTCAACACCCGATATTTTACCTGGTTTTTGGGATGTGTATAATGAACCTACTGATGGAAAAACTTACATTGGACTTATTACGCGTGAGGATGGAACTTGGGAAAGTATTGAACAACGTTTGCCCAAGGCAATTAAAAAAAATGAATGTTATAAATTTTCAATAGACTTGGCTCGCTCTAAAACATATGAAAACTATAACCTTCCTATTCGTCTGAAAATATGGGGCGCAACAACTCGTTGTAAAAAAGGACAGTTGATCGGGGAAATAGATCACATTGATTTTACAGAATGGAAGACCCATGATATTCAATTTTATGCAACAGATCGAATAAATTATATTATTTTGGAGGCATATTATGCGTCTGGAATTTTTGTTCCGTACAAAGGAAATGTTTTAATTGATAATATCACCGTTTTTTCGACATGTATCCGTGCTTCCTTAGACGCGCCAGCTATTTTGCAAGCTCCTAAAGGATAATTTTAATAACCGAATTATGTCCACTCGATCTGTTCTACATTTAATAATTCTATTATTTTTATTGACCAATTTCGTTCAGGCACAATTGCCTTCTATACCGATAGATTTTGAGTCTCCTAGCATCAACTATCAGTTCATTACCTTCGGAGGTGTGGAAGAAGAAGCTATTGTTCCCAATCCACAGCCCAATAGTGTTAATAATAGTCCTTCGGTTTTTAAATTTAAAAAACAAGATTGGGCTCAAACTTGGGGTGGAGTAGCCATTCCGTTAGATAATATGATAGATTTTGGTATTGGAGCATGTATGGAGATGTCAGTCTTTTCTCCTCGTTCCAACGTTCCAATTTTATTCAAAATAGAGGATACAACTTCACCACCTGATATGAATGGAAATCCTTCTGTTTTTGCTGAAATCTCGATACCCACTATCTCTAACAACACATGGGAAACGCTTCTTTTTGATTTTGACAGTTTTGCTGGTTTTAATCCTACCAATAACTATAATCAGTTGGTTATTTTTGCCGATTTCGGAAATGGTGGAGTAGTAGGCGGAGAAACGTATTATTTTGATAATATTCTAAATCATTTAAAAGTCGATTCTGACTGTCCTGATGTAATAAATGTAGGAAATTATACTCATACAGCCGATATGAATTTACATGCAGAGAATAGTTTACAATCTTCTGGGTTAGTACAATCTACTATAGATATTACCTATAAAGCAGGAACTCAATTATGTCTAGAATCTGGTTTTGAAGTCGAATTAGGTGCTGATTTTTTTGCGGATATTGAAAGTTGTTGTCCACAACCCTTAGTTTGGTACGAAGATGCAGATGGTGATGGATTTGGAAACCCATACCGAACCATCACAGGAACAAACATTCAACCTGCTGGATATGTATGTACGCCTTTGGATAATACAGGCTATACTACACCTACTTCATACACTGGATACAATTTGGTTTGGTCAGATGAATTTGACATGAACGCACTGGACGCAAACGTTTGGTGGCATGATCTCGGTGACGGTTGTCCCAATGTTTGTGGATGGGGAAATAATGAAATCATTTGGTATCAACCTCAAAATGCTACTGTTTACGATGACTTTTTGACTATTGAAGCCAAGCAAGAATCTGCTGGCGGATATAATTACACTTCTTCTCGTATCAAAACACAGGGTAATCAAAGTTTTCAATATGGTAGAGTTGATATTCGTGCCAAATTACCATACAGTCAAGGAATCTGGCCAGCTTTATGGATGTTAGGAGAGTCCATTAGTACGATTGGGTGGCCATCTTGTGGTGAAATTGATATTATGGAATTAATTGGTGGAGCAAATACAGATAATACTGTTTTTGGTACCTGTCATTGGAATGATAATGGACATGTTTTTTATGGTGGAAATTACGCACTTAGCAATGGTATTTTTGCCGATCAATTTCATGTATTTAGTATTATTTGGGATGCGAACGAGATTAAATGGTTGGTAGATGATATAGTATATCATGTCATTGATATCACACCGCCTGAATTATCTGAATTTCACGAACCCTTTTTCTTTATATTTAATATTGCCGTTGGTGGAAACTTTCCAGGCTATCCAGATGCTACTACAGTTGTACCACAGAAAATGATTGTGGATTATGTGAGGGTGTTTCAGTAGAAAGGATCATATTTTAAATGTTCAAATTATCCTGTATCTATTCCTATCTAATTCCGTATTATTTGTAAGTTTTTAAACACAATTTAGAATTATCTGTTTTGAAAATAACAATGTAGTAATATAAATTATGTCAGTGCAAAATCACATTTTAGCGAATTTTCGCTAACGGCTTTCATTTTGATGTGCATTTATATATATTTGCAACTAAATTATAGATCAAATTAAACATAAATTACGATAAAATAGAATATATGAAACTATTAGTTTGCGTAAGCAAAACTCCCGAAACAACGGCAAAAATTGCTTTCACTAATAATGATAGTGAGTTTGATACCAGCGGTGTTCAATTTATCATGAATCCTTATGATGAATGGTATGCTTTGGTTAGAGCTTTGGAATTAAAAGAGCAATTAGGTGGTTCTGTAACCATCTTGAATGTTGGACCTGCTTCTAATGATGCTGTTATTCGTAAAGGATTAGCCATTGGTGCAGACGATGCCATTCGTGTAAATGCAGAGCCAAAAAGTTCTTTATATGTTGCAAAACAAATTGCAGCAGTTGCAAAAGAAGGTGGTTACGACGTCATTTTCTTAGGTAAAGAATCCATTGATTATAATGGTTCAGAGGTAAGTGCTATGACGGCCGAATTGTTGGATATGCCGTTTATTTCTTATGCTACTAAGATGGACATAGATGGTTCAACAGCTACTATTGAGCGAGAAATTGAAGGCGGAACAGAAGTATTAGAAGTTGATACACCTTTTGTTTTAAGCGCAGCTAAGGGAATGGCAGAGCAACGTATTCCAAATATGCGAGGAATTATGATGGCCAAAAGAAAACCACTCAAAGTAGTTGAAGCTGTAGAAGCTAATGACTTGACTACGGTTGCTACTTATACCATGCCTCCTTCGAAAACAGAAGTTAAAATGATTGATCCAGAAAATATGGATGAATTGGTACGCTTGTTACACGAGGAATCAAAAGTAATTTAATTTTAATTTACTTCTAATTTTATTATTCTAAATCATCGGAATTGAACCATTCAACTCCGTCATAATATAAAAAATCATGGTTTTAGTATATGCCGAAAGTCCGAGAGGACAAATAAAAAAATCAGCTTTGGAAACTGTAACTTACGGTTACCAAACTGCTCAAAAAATGGGTGTCGATTGCGTAGCAATCACACTAGGAAATGTTGATAATGCTGCTCAATTGGGGCAATATGGTGCTTCAAAAGTATATAACGTTGCTAATGAATCTTTAAATGATTTTGATAGTCAAGTGGTTACGTCTGTATTGGCTGAAGCAGCAAATAAATTGGGTGCTACCGTTGTTATTTTGGGTCATACTTCTACAGGTAAATCTGTTTTGGGTCGACTAGCAGCAAAGATGGATGCAGGTTCTGTACCAGGCGTCAATGCTATTCCGAATATTAACGGAACTTTTTCTGTTACTAAAAACGTTTTCTCTGGGAAAGCCATTGCAGAAGTACAAGTCAATTCAGATCATAAAGTGCTTTCTGTTATGGGAAATAGTCTACAGCCAGAAGTGGTTGGAGAAGATGTAGCGGTTGAAACTTTAGACGTTTCTGTTCCAGCATCAAAAATAAAAGTAAAAGAAGTTAAGACTATTGACGGAGAAGTACCATTACCAGAAGCAGAATTAGTGGTTTCAGCAGGTAGAGGAATGAAAGGCCCCGAAAATTGGGGAATTATTGAAGCATTAGCGGATGAGTTGGGCGCAACGACTGCTTGTTCTCGTCCAGTTGCAGATACAGGTTGGAGACCACACCACGAACATGTAGGACAAACAGGCGTGGCAATACGTCCAAATTTATATATTGCTGCGGGTATTTCAGGTGCGATTCAGCATTTAGCTGGCGTCAATAGTTCTAAAGTAATTGTGGTTATCAATAAAGATCCAGAAGCACCATTCTTTAAGGCAGCGACCTACGGAGTTGTAGGGGATTTATTTGAAGTAGTGCCTAGATTGACACAGGCGATTAAAGATTTTAAAGCTTCATAGTAGTATTTCATTATTACACAGATAAATAAAAAAATAGCCCATCTTTTTACCATAGTTGGGTTATTTTTTTGATAATATTTATGCAAAAATACTTTTACCTTTTAAGAAGTTATTATATATTTGCATCGCTTTCAAATAAAGCAAAATGGTGGTTGTAGCTCAGCTGGTTAGAGCGCCTGATTGTGGTTCAGGAGGTCGCCGGTTCGAAACCGGTCTTCCACCCAGACTAAAGCGAGTTATCTTTTATTAGATGACTCGCTTCTCTTGTTTTTAGACGTAAATTATACCTTTTAAAATACAATAGTTCGATTATTATAAGCCAATACCTTGTGTTGTAAATGTGCCCAAATAGCTTGTGATAATACCGTCTTTTCTAAATCTTTCCCTTGACGAACTAAATCTTTAATACTGTCTTTGTGTGAAACACGTGCAATATCTTGAATGATGATTGGACCTTCATCCAAGTCCTCAGTTACATAATGACCTGTCGCACCAACAATTTTTACACCTCGTTGATAGGCTTGATGATAGGGTTTTGCACCTGGAAAGGCAGGTAAAAAGGAATGATGAATATTGATTATTTTTTTAGGATATTCAGCAATCATTTCAGAAGAAATAATCTGCATGTATCGAGCTAATACAATAAAATCTATATTATGCTCTCTCAATAATGCTCTTTCCTTAGCTTCTTGTTCTGCTTTGTTTTCTTTTGTGATTTTAAAAACATGGAAGGGTATATCAAAACGATCTCCAATATAAGACAAATTAGGATGATTGCTTATAATTAGTGGAATATCTACGTGCCATTCACCCGATTGGTGTCGTTGTAAAATATCGTATAAACAATGCGAAAGCTTGGTGACAAAAATTGCCATTTTGGGTTTTTGGTCAGTGAAATGGATATCCCATTCCATCCGAAATTTCTCACCTATCAAAGTTCCAAAGAAATCATGAATTTTTTCTTTAGGAATTTCAAACTGATTTAAATCCCATTCTACACGCATGAAAAAATGATGACTTTCTTGATCTACATATTGATCTAAATCAATAATATTACCATTATTTTTAAATAAAAAGTCCGTAACGGCACTTACAATACCTTTATTATCGGGGCAATTAGCGAGAAGTATGGCAGTATTTTTTTGTTCTTTCATCGTATTAAAGTATTCATATTAAATAAGTAGATGCTTCATTAGACGTTATATGATCTCTTTTGAGAGTACTAAACTTAGTTATTAAGGTTACATTTATAATTGAAAAATAAGTTTTTTAGAAAAAAAACAAGTCACAAATTTATAATTATTATTTACAAATTTTATACATCTAAATGTAGTCTTATTTGATTCGTACTTCATATAGAACTATATTGAAAGTGTTTGATATTGAATAACAATGTATTAATGATTTTATAGATTTTAGATAATCATTTCTATTTGGTAGGATTATTTAATAATATAATCTTGATATAAATAAAAATATAGACACAAAAATAGTTACTCATAAATAGTCACCTAACATTATAAATGCAAAGTTGGTACAGGAATTGTTTATAGTGGAGTAGAGTGTACAGATGACTAGAAAATAAAATTTTAAATATTGAAGGAATCCACCCACTTTTCTAACCGACCCTCAAAATAGTGCTGTATAACTAAAGCAAGCATATTACTTTCAAAGAATAAAAGTATAGAAAATTACCATTTTACTGGATAATTTTAACTGAATCTATTGGGGAAGTGTCCGCCTATTAGACTAAAGAAGTATGTGCTTGAGCATTTTTTGATAAAATATAAATTAATTATAAAACCTTATTGTTTTGATAGAACATATTTGTAAAACTATTGATATAAAAGTTCAATCTATTCTCTTTGAACTAAATCAGGAAATTAACGAAGCCAAAGAGAGGCAACCTATTCCTAGAAGTCCATATTTGGATATAGATGTGGAAAAAGATATGAAAGTTGAACAAAAACAGCATTGCATTCCAAGTGAAAGAAAGGGTGAAATGCTACAAAAAATAGAAAATTGTTCTGAAGAAATTGGTCGTCTATTGACCCTAAAATCTAAAGTTTCTATCAATAATTTTGAACTGATACACTGCATTCTTAGTAATAACTATTACTTGGAGTTTTCGAGTAAAGAATTAAGTATGATCGTGGAGGGAAGAGCTTTTAGACAAAGTGCATAATCTTGAGATATTAGCTAAGTTCCAGAATTTCAAAGCAATACGTAGCATAATTGAGAGTTGACCCAGCATAAATGCAAGTAAAATCATAGAAAAACTATCTTGAATAAATCCAGTTTCGATGATTTTATATAGTACAATAAAACCAATTAAAAGAGCTAGATTAATCCAAATTAGTATACATACGTGAACAAACTCAGAACAACAAAATTTAATACTTTTCCTTATTGATTTAAAGATGGACGCAGGCGATGCTTTCATGTTTACCAAGAAAATTTTTGAATAATCGTGGATCGTCGAAATCAAAATAACCAACATCAAATACGGTATGCTCAAATATTTGAATTGATTCAAAGCGGTCACTTCACTTACAATGTCATCGGGTGAAATACCTGGAATAAGCCAATTAAAAAGCATCAAAAACAGAAAGAGTAAGCCTAATTGTAGTAGGAAAAAGATGAGTGCTAATCCTAGTATTTTTCTGAAATAAGAGGCGCAATGATTCCAATAATCTGCTATGTGATCCTCAACATATACTTTGATGATGCCACCAATAAGAAAAGCCGTAATAAATACAAATATAATTGTCCACAAAAAGGATTGATGAAATAAAACACTTATTCCGCTTCCATAATTCGTTAAAATATCCGTCACAATCTCAAAGTCATAAATAGCTAGAATACCTTGGAGTGCAGAGGTATTTCCAAATTGACTGTTCATAAATGTAAAGACAGTAAACGTACCTAAAAAAGCAATAACAATATTAATGATATAGTACTGAAACCACAACTTCTTGTGTTTCATAAATAGTAAAAAACCCTCTTTACATGCTTTCCAACAATTCATTTTATTGATTAAATCAAGCTACTTACAGATAACATAGTTTGTTGAATCCACAACATCCATGTGTTACATAGTTTCATGAAACCCGTTTTTGGAGGTGTTTCAAACCAACTATTATTCAAGTGATTAATGTCTAAATCTATTTTGTGTTCAGGATCAATAACCGCTCCGATTACCTTATGTGTTTTCTTTACTTTAATGGATGTACTCCGTTCCATTCCATCCCAAAAATATAATTCTTCTTCTCCATTTTCAAACACGAGTAGTACTTCAACTGGAAGTTTGATTTCACCCAAGCGGTATAAAATGACCTCTGATTCATAAAGTTGATCAGACATTCTATTTGTAGTCAAACATTCTTCATTTTCGTCAAAATAACCCATCGGAGAGCGAACTATTCGGTTTTCAACTGTGGCTAATTTATAATCACAAATATTACTACTAAAAACAGTTTCTTCAAAAAACCAATTCATATTTTCCCCGTAACGATCACCATAATATTGTTGAGTTACATCACTAACCACTTGTACAAAATCTTGTCCGCAGGGATGTTTAAACTTCCATTTTTCAAAATAGGTTTGCATAATCTTATCCATTACTTCCATTCCCAATATACCCTCTAAAGTACTCAACGTGACGGCTGCTTTACCATAAACCAATGGACTATAACCGCCATGTTTAAATGCCCAACCTGGTTGAGCTGCCACATCAACTTTAGGATTTTCAGCATTCACATAGCGATATCGACGCCAAGATTTATTGCTGATATGAAGATCGAAATAATCATTTTCCATGATATATTTATAGTATTGATCTATAATTCTAGCTTCATAATAGGAAGTAAATCCTTCATCCAACCAGGCTTCTTCTTGCTCATTAGTAGCTACCATTTGCATGAAATATTGATGGACGAGTTCATGAACCGTAATGGTTTCTGTTGTTCGAATTCCTTGTGGTAGACAATACAAACCAGCACCCGTAATTAGCGTTGGATATTCCATACCAGAAGATCGGATACCATGATAAGGTGGATCTACAATGGTTAGCGTTGGATATGGATATTCGCCTACATGTTGATCTAAAAAATCCAAGCAAAATTTTGCAGATTCAATATATCGTTCTGCCATACAAGATCGATCTTCGTGATGTAGTACACGAATATCGACGTTTTTCCACTTGGTATTTACTTCCTCAAAACGTGGATAGGCCGTCCATGTAAAATCAATGACGTCATTGACTTCATAAGTATGAATTTTTCGATTCCCTTTTTTTTCAATATTAGAACAACTACCGCTTGCACCAACGATATAATCTTCTGGAACATTTAATCGAACCCTGTAATTTCCAAAATCAGAATAATATTCCGTGTATCTATGATACTGATGACAATTCCATTTTCCTTTTTTTGAACATCGAACTCCTTCACCTTCATATACCCCTACTTTTGGAAACCATTGAGCCATAAAGTAGTAATCTCTATTATAACCCGTTCGAATCATTAATTTAGGAATTTGCGCTTCCCAACTATAATGTATTTTAATAGAATCATAGGGTAGAACAGGTTGATCTAGGGATACGCTCAACACTGTTTGATCTGTTTCAGTACCATTTTCTGAATTGATATATTCCATTTTTGAGGATAGATCATTTCCATATTCATCAGAAATTTTAGTGATTTTTGACCATCCCCAATTACATTCATCTATCATTTCCTGAGAAACAAAATCACCGTTTGATTCAATCATAAAAGTTGATTGGTCATTTTTAAAAGCGTTATAATACAAGTGAAATTGAAGTTCACGGATGGTGTCTTTCGATGGGTTTTTCCATAATAAGGTCGTTTCAGAACGAGTCTTGTGATAATCGGTATCCAAATACACCTCCATATCGTAATTTGCTACTCGATTTGATAAGACTTTTTGTCCTTGTAACAAAGAGTAACCCATAACTACTAAAATGAAGAATAAATAATATCTTATCATATTTGGTTGAACGAAAAGTTATTCATTTTTAATGATGGTCAAAACTAAGTCAAACAAAAATATTAATGTAAAGAAAACATCGCTTTTTTTGAAAAAACTTAATTTCTATGAATATTTGTATTCACTAAAAGTAAAAGAATGCGTTTATACTTATTTTTACTCCTAACAATTTTAATATCATCTTGTTCCATATTTAAGAAAACCGATGCTACCATGACTCAAACAAACAAGGATATAGATTGGCAAGGACATCGAGGCTGCCGCGGATTACTACCTGAGAACACCATTCCTGCCTTTATAAAAGCGCTTGAATTTCCTATAAAAACACTAGAATTAGATGTTGCAATTTCTAAAGATAACAAGGTAATTGTTACACATGAACCTTGGTTTTCTTCTAGTATTTCAACGCTTTCAAATGGTGATTTTTTAACGAAAGAACAAGAGGAAGACTATTTAATATATCAAATGACCTACGAAGAAATAAAAAAAATAGATGTAGGGCTAAGAGGAAATCCAAAGTTTGAGCAGCAAAAGGCAATTCCCGCACATAAACCCAGTTTGGAAGACATGGTAAAAGCGGTAGAACAGTACTGTACACAAACGAATATACCGTTTCCATTTTATGATATCGAGATCAAATCTGATGAAAAATGGTATGGAACAAAAACACCTCAACCAGAAGAATATGTCAAAATTGTATTGTCTGAAATAGATAAATTAGGCATTACGAATCGTATGAATTTACAATCATTCGATGTCCATATTTTAAACGAAGTACACCGCCAAAACCCTAAGATTAAGCAAGCCTACCTCATTCAAAATTTACGTTCTTTGGAAGATAATTTGGAATTGATTGATTTTAAACCAGCTATATATAGTCCATATTATAAATTGGTTACTAAGAAAATGCTTCAAAAAGTGCATGCAAAAAACATAAAACTTATTCCTTGGACAGTCAATAACATTGTAGATATGGATAAACTCATAAATCTCGGCGTTGATGGAATTATAACCGATTATCCGAACAAAATAGAAGAAACAAGCTACTATAAATCTGATCAAAAATAAAATTGGGGAATTACAGTAAAATTCAGTAGATTTATACCAATTTTAATGAATATAAATTCTTTTGTTCTAATAAAAGGATTAAATACAACATATTAATAAGAGAAAACTTTATCAGTTTGTACTTCGCAAACAGCTTTCCTCATATACTGCTTAGGTTATTTTTTGGTAGACTTTTACATACAATATGTTGATAGATTAAATTGAAATTAGTGACTTATTTAACGGAAACTAATAGAGACGCTTATCAATTTAGTGACCTGAATGTATAAATTCAGTCAAAAAATTGTCTTTTAAATATTATTGAAATTATTACCATATTTCTCTTTTCATAACATGAAATAACTTTTCTATGAGGATCAGAACTTACAAAACGAAAAAAAGCAAAAAACATTATTTCGGATTCGTTGACAACAATGAAGTTGAAATTTTAAAAAGTATTCCCTATGATACAAAAGAGGAGCGAGATGATGCCCGAATACGCGCTCTAAATATTGCTTCCAATATTGATAATTTGTCAACTCAAAAAGATGCAGATAATCAATTTTTCTTTTCTATTGAAGATGGTAATACCGTTTTGGGCTCAAGTGTAAAAAGTAGTTCATCAGATGAATTGAATCGTATGAAAGAAGTGGTACATAAAATGAGCATGACTTATTTAGAAGATACCACTAATAACAAAGAAGCATACAAAACAGACGGTAAAAATGATGATTACAAGCCATTGTCTTTTTATCAAAGTCGAATATCAGGTAATAATAACGGATTTGACTTATTTAAAGATGAAGAAAGTAATGAATCCTATTTTACCTACAATCAAGCTGGCAAGATTATACTAATAAGTGAAGGCTACAGCTCAGATGGAGCGAGAAACAATGGTGTTAGTTCGGTCAGTAAAAATATGTTGATACCAGAACGTTACGTTCGTCAACAACACGAAAATGGTAAGTACTACTTCAATTTAAAAGCAGGAAATCATCAAGAAATTGCTACTAGTATATGGTTTGATTCTGCTACGGATAGAGATGCAGCCATTCGTTTCCTAGAAAGTGATGGTCAAGTTATTGAAGTTGATGCAGATGGGATTATTACAACTGCGGGTGTAGTTGAAAATCTAGATCAACTTCAAGGTATTGCTGGGTATAGAGCTGATTTTGCAATTGCAGCAGCTGCTCCAACTGCTGATACAACTCCTAAAGAAAAGAAAAAGCGTAAAAAGCGTAATAAACCTAAAAAAGAGAAAGAACCCAATATTGTACATCAAAAAGGTAATTACCTATTTAATGATGTTCGATGGGAAATATTTCAGAGTGGTGGAAACAAGAAGTATTACTATAAGTTTTTGAACGCAGATGGTAAATCAATTTTCTTAAATGCTAATGTTCGTGGTTTTGAGACTTTGGAAGAAGCCCGTGCAGCTTTGGATACTGCGCTAACCCTTTCTCCAAGTGAAGCTAATTTTGAGGGTAAAACGACAAAGAATGATAAGTATTATTTTTACTTAAAAGATAAAGATGGTAATTCCTACGGAAAAAGTTTTTTCTATAATACAGTAGAGGAGATGCAAGAATCTGTTGGTTTGTTGATCGGAAGGATTGCCGGGCCTACACCAGCTGAGTTGGAGGCAGAGCGTTTAGCTCAAGAAAGAGCAGAAGAGGAAGCAAAAGCAGCGGCAGCACTTGCAGCAGCAGCAGCGGCTGCAAAAGCAAAAGCAGAAGAGGAAGCACGCTTGAAAGCGGAAGCAGAGGCAAAAC
>JAHDFQ010000034.1:18420-33365 GCA_020628085.1 Saprospiraceae bacterium | reverse complement strand
GAAAAGAAAAGAAAAGAAAAGAAAAGAAAAGAAAAGAAAAGAAAAGATTTTATAGGTTAAGACTTTTCGCTTTTTCTTTTTAGCCCACTAGTTTTTTAATAATATGTTATAAACATAAAAACTATTTTTCATCTTTCCAAAAATACTTTTGTTTTCTTGCGATATTTAACACTTAGGTAATATTGGCGTGACATTAGTACTATACAGATGTGCTATTCCATTTATTGATAATAATTACTAATCTCTTGCGTTTCATAGCCTCAAACTTCATATTCATTGATATATCATCGTATAAATAGCTTATATTTGTTACTAACATTTTTTATTCTAACGATATTTACGAAGTCACAATTTTAAGGCTACCCATATCGTTTGTCAGCAAAATATTCAAACATTCTCCGTATTTTGTTTCCAGTACCAAATGAAAACATAATGGTAAAACAAATCTATCTATTGATAATGTTATCAATAGGTTCTATACTGGGGCGGTCTCAAACAACTGCTCAAACACTTCCCGATTTTTCACCTGCTGAATATTACGAGCATATTCGGAATGTCATTTCCATTGATGATATTGGTACCACTATCTTGCAGTATGATACCTTACGAATGTTAGCATTGGAGGAAGACGACAGTACTCATATTGCTTACTCGCATAGTTGTGTAGGTGAAATTCATTTTATGTATAGTAATATGGAAGCAAGTAAAGAGGCCTATTTGAAATCTTCAAAAATCACTAAACAGTTTTCGGATCAAAGTCTTTATATCAAAGATTGTACACGACTACTAGGGGCATATCGAAATATAGGTGTAATGGATTCTGCGCTATATTATATGCATATGGCAGATTCCTTGATGCAACAACAAGAGTTAAGTAAATTAAAAAAACAGTTGTTTTATAATGAGAAAGCGATGTTTTACGAAACAATGGGACAAAGTGATTCGTCGGTTTACTACTACATAAAAGCAGTCGATCAAGTAGATACCGCACAACATCGAATTTTATTGGCATTTTACAGCAACATTGGCGGTGCGTTTGCGGCTCGAATGAATTATGCTAAAGCACTAGAGTATTATGATCGGATTTTAGCGATGCCAGATGTAGCTGACTTTCCAAGAGGACATACCCAAACGTTAATAAAAAAGGGGCAGTTACTCAAACAAATGGGACAACTAGATGCTGCCGAAACATATATTCTACGTGCTATTGATATTGAAGAACAACAAATCATCAAAATTTATTGGGGAAATGCTTATGCTATTCTCGCTGATATTTACTTAAAAAAAGGAAAATTTGAACTAGCTAAAGCCACGATCAATACTATTAATAATGTAGAAAATAGTGTCAAAGAACGATTTTTACCAACTTACTATATACCCAAAACAAGAATTACACTTTATGATGGTCAATATGATGCTGTTCCTGCTTTATTAAACAAAACGAAAGCAAGTATTTTGGCTTCCACCAATAACATTTTAGATCATATCGAATATCAAGACCTCAAAGCACAGTATTTTAAAGCAACGGGGCAACTGGATTCCGCTAATGTAGCTTTGAATGAATACATTGTTTTACGAGATTCTTTTTATAACATCAGTCAGTCTAATATTGTACATGATTTGGAAACGGCTTATCAAACGGAACTCAAAGAACAGCAAATCAATCTGTTGGATACTGAAAATAAGTTGTCAAATGCTAAATTGAGTTCTGCTCGTCGCCAAATGATTGGTTTGGCAATTGGTTTACTCGTATTAATAGGCTTATTATGGCGTGTGTTTTCATTGAATAATAAATTGGAAACGGCTTTAACACAAAAAGAGTTTCTGATTAAAGAGGTTCATCATCGGGTCAAAAACAACTTGCAATTTATCTCCAGTTTACTCAACCTACAATCTGAACATGTAAAAGATGTTAATGCCATTTCGGCTCTTCAAGAAGGACAAGACCGCGTCCAATCTATGAGTTTAATCCATCAAAAATTATATCAAAAAGATAATATTACGAGTATTGATCTTCAAGATTATTTTGAAAACTTAATAGAGAATTTATTTGACTCCTACAATATAAACCCAGATGCGATTCAACTCCATATGGATGTTCAGCAACTGGCACTTGACGTTGATACAGCAATTCCACTAGGACTTATTGTGAACGAATTGATTAGCAACGCCTTGAAATATGCTTTTCCAAAAGGAACAAACGGAGTCATTCGAGTGGTTTTAAAGGAAACTAAGCAAAAACTTTCGTTATCCATCCAAGATAATGGTATTGGAATGCCCAATGCTATACAAAATGATCTAGATTCATCGTTTGGATATAAACTAATTCGTGCATTTTTAATTCAATTAGATGCCACTATGGAGATTACTTCTGACAACGGAACAAGGGTACATATTCAAATGGCAGACTATAAAAAAGTAACATAAACCAATACTCGTGTCCAATATCAATATACTCATTATTGAAGATGAAATCATCATTGCTCAAGATATTGAGTTACAACTTAAACGTTTGGGATATGATGTGGCTGGTATTATCCCCAATAGTGAAAAAGCCATAGACTATTTGAGTTTCAATACACCCGATTTGGTACTGTGTGATATTACGATAAAAGGGACGAAAGACGGAATAGAAGTTGCTGAAATCATTCAACAAAAGAAGTCTATTCCTTTTATTTTTCTAACATCATTAGCAGATAAAAATACCCTGCAACGTGCTAAAAAGGTGTTACCATACGGATACATCGTTAAACCTTTCACCAAAAAAGATTTACTTTCGGCAATTGAAATTGCTTTTTATAAACATAGTGTAGAATTAGAACAGCTAGCCATTTCCAAACCTAAAATAGATACGATTTCTAATACGCCTCTTACCGACACAGAGTATCAATTTGTTTTGAATATCATTGATGGGATGACTAATGCCCAAATTGCCGAAAAACATGCTGTTTCTATCAACACCGTCAAATTTCATTATCGGAATATTTTTTCCAAATTAGATGTACGCAATCGGGCGGAAGCCTTACATAAAATTATTCAGATGCTCACCAATTGAATTGGTCATAAATGTAAAACTACACCTAGGTATAGGAAACAGGTTGACATAAGGTTTGATCTTTACAATATTCTATTCAAAAAACCTTTTAAACCAAATGTCATGAAAATTTATGTATTCCAATTCACGGCTTTTCTAATACTTTTTTTAGGTATAGTAAATGTACAAGCACAAGGCGTTGTAGATGTAGAATTTAATTCATCTACGCTTACTCCTCACATTCGATTAACTGAAACTAGCACTACTGACTATTCTCGTATTTATTTTAATAATACAGGTTCTCCTGATCGTTGGTCAATATCTAGTAGACTAGGTACCGTTGGAAATGATGTAATTGGCTTCTATTACAACGGCAATGCACGCTTAGTTTGTAATGAAGAATCCGTAGCAGGCGGTGGCGTTGGAATCGGTACTTCCACACCAGAAGATTTACTGCATGTAGTTGGCGGTGATGTCCAGTTTTCGGGCACTAATCCACGTTTGTTTATCATCAACGATGGAGCGGCAGATGCTCGTATTGGTTTTGGTGACAATGGAGCAGCAGCAGATGGTGGTATTTGGTATGACTCTAGTGAAGATATAATGAATTTTGGTACGAGTACTACTAATGGCGATATTCAAGTCCAAGGCAACGGAAGAGTGGGTATCAATACAGATCCAAATGATGGAGACGGTCAGTTGATGATTCAAGCAAATTCTGGAACCACTTCAACTCCTGTCCATTTAGATTTACGTGAAAATAATAATAGTGATTTTGCTCGCTTACGTTTTTCTCAATTTTCTTCAACAGATGTAATGGGATATTGGGATGTAGCAGGTAAAGGTGAACCAGCAGGAAGTCCATCAGGTGATCCTATTCTAAACTTTTTCTATGGTGATGGTACTACTGGTACAAATATTTTATCATTAGATGGAGACGATGAGAAAGTTGGTATTAATGATAGTTCTCCCGAATATACATTAGATGTTAGTCACGAGTCGGGTGTTCCAAGCGCTACTACCGCAACTGGAAATGGCATCAATTTAGAAAATAGTTTTACTGGAAATAGTTGGCAATTTTATGCATTCAGTTCTGGTAATATGACGATTTATAATAATGAAGAATTAAAAGGAACATTTGATGCCACCAGCGGAAACTATACTGCTTCTTCTGATCTTCGACTGAAGAAAAATGTGGCAACTTTAAATAATCAACTTGACATTATCAAACAATTACGTCCAACTTCTTATCAATATAATAGTCAAAGTAGTGATCGTTCGGTTTATGGTTTGATTGCGCAAGAAGTACAGCAGGTGATGCCTGATATTGTTATTAATATGAATGAGGAAGGTGACGATGAAATTTTAGGGGTTTCCTATACGGAATTGATTCCTGTATTAATTGCGGGTATGCAAGAGCAGCAAACTATGATTGAGCAGATACAATCTCAGAATGAGCTTTTACGACAACAAATTCAACTATTACAGTCCCAGGTAAAGAAATAATTGAATTGGAATAAACCATGTGAAGCAAGGCAGTGTAGCTCTTTACACTGCCTTTTTTACGTTTAAAACCCTTTCAAAACGAGTAAAATGAAACATTTTTAATAAAAACCAGTCTTCTCGAAACTTTTTTTTGCAACTTTACATTATAGTTAAGTAGAGCATATAAAATCTATTGTTCACAAAACGAAAATTAACTCTTTTTTTTACATAAAATATGCTACATTGCATATTCAACATATTCACTAAATAATAATCATTTGGCAAAAAGAATCCGTAGACAGCCCAGTCGTAGAGATATGACACCTCAACACCGTTTAAACGGTTTTATTAGAGTACCAGAAGTACGTCTAGTAGGCGATAATTTAGAAGCCCTAAGCGAAGAAATAGGGAAAGAAATTAAATCTGATATTTATCCAACTCGAATTGTTCAACAATGGGCCAATGCCCTTGAATTAGATTTGGTAGAAATTTCTCCAAAGGCAAAGCCGCCTGTATGTAGAATTATTGATTACAAGAAGTTTTTGTATCAGAAAAAGAAAAAGGACAAAGAATTAAAGGCAAAAACGGCAAAAACCGTTATTAAGGAAATCCGATTTGGTCCTAATACAGACGATCACGATTTCGAGTTCAAGTTGAACCATGCCAAAAAATTCTTATCGGATGGTGCAAAAGTAAAAGCTTATGTATTTTTCAGAGGACGAACGATTGTATTTAAAGATCGTGGGCAATTATTATTGTTACGCTTCTTGAAAGAATTAGAAGAGTATGGTGCAGCTGAAACACTACCAAAAATGGAAGGTCGTCGTATGATCGTGATGATTCAACCCAATAAGAAGAAGAAAAAGTAAAGTTTTATTAGTAGTCGGGCACAAATAAATTTACATTCTTAAATTTATTCTTTCTTTAGCCTTACTTTACTTCATTATAAAATAACGATAAAGCAGTTGATGTGATGATACACTCAACTGCTTTTATGTATACACGCATATTTTATTGTGTATATCATATTTTAATTCCATTGATAATTAACAGAAAAAATCATCGATCAACCGTTTCCTAATCCATTCCATCCTCTTACCCTTTTTAGCAAAAAAATATATTACTTTTCTTTTACATTTTAAATATATTAATATATATTTGTATAAGAAACAAACAATAATAACCCTCACACTATAACAGAAACACTATTATCCATTCGGATAGTAACTACTCTGTGTAACTAATTCTATTTCCTGAAATTAATATTATAAGATGTATACATTCTTACTTTAATTCATTAAAGTGTAACTATGTATTCACTTATTCAATGCCTTTATTAAACTACTTGTCTGTTAGCCACAGGTGGATTTTAGAGGCAAACTACTTATCATCTAAACGACCATTGGATCGTCTAGGTAGGTCATAACGATCTCAAAGCTATGTTAAAATTGTAAAGAATGATGATGAACTAAAATAATATTTACACACTATAAATAAATCCGATTACCCGTAAAACGTCTACATCATATGAAACACAATAACAATAAACCAAACTTAAACGAAGAACTCAAACATCATCAAAAAACAGAATTGGGACGACTCATGGGCAGTATTCCGTATATACTATTGCTTTTATTTGGAATTTGGGGATCTATTATAGTATCTAACGAGCATCGTACACATGAAATCGCTATTTCTTATGATGTGACATCTTCTACGCGTGGAACTGCTAAAAATATCAACAGCCCTAGTCTGCCATTTTTACCTGTTGAATTGAACATAGCAGGAGATGAAGCACAAGACGAAATACATTTTTTGGTGAAGAATATGAAAAAAGACGCTACCTATTTTATCCGTTTTGGAGATGGAAAAAATAAAAAGAAATTAAAAAATAAACACATTATACACACTTATGAACAACCCGGTGTATATCATGTGGATGTTATAGAGCAAAACAGCCGAAAAACAGAAATTGTAAAATCTCAAACATTAGATATAGGCTATCCTATAAATATCAAAGGCGATTACAACGAAGCGAGGTATTAGTAGCAATTTCTTAAATTAAACTCAAAAGCCAGACAAAACAATTGTTTTATCTGGCTTTTTTTATTTTTTATGAACTTTTTTGTTGAAACTCAATTATATTTTCAGTAAATTATATTTTATTAAAACCATACAGAGATAAATAAAGTCCAAATATTGATATCACTATTGATAAGGGTTTAAAATTCTCTTGAAAGAACCTTTTTCCAAGAGAATTTATTTCCTTAACAACTTTTGTATAGTTTTAGATATTATTTTAATTTTAAAATGAAAATATCCTCTTGAAACAAGTAAAATTAATAACGGAACTCGTTGAAAAATCAGCCTTTGGTGTTTGCTCCTATCTTGGTAAAAAGATGGGTATTCGAACAACACGAGTGCGTATTTATTTTATTTACACCTCTTTTGTTGCTTTTGGCTCTCCCGTTGTATTTTATTTATTTGTCGCCTTCTGGATTAATGTTAAAGAATATATCAGTAAGAAGAAAAATATTATTTGGGAATAATAAACAATTCTTTACACTTCCTTTTCACATATTATATAGACTTTAGCTATTATATAATTTTGATTACAAACACAAAACCACCCTTTGAATTCAGATCAAAGGGTGGTTTCTATAGTTAAGAAACTTTATTTAGTTGCTTATTTCATATTCTGCATGTCACGTAAAATATACAAACATTCTTCGATGTACGCATCTTCTTTGATGCCCTCTATCCACTCTTTATTACGCTCCTGTTTCGCTTCGTCGATATTGATTTCCTTTAAATCTACTTCCAAATTATTGACGTTCAAACCATCAATTTCTTTAAAAATAGATTCATATTTATCAGCCAATTCATCCAATTCTTCTTCCATGCTTTGGTGTTTCTCCAAGTTCAGAGAATAGATCGTTTGATCTCTGCGCTCTTTCAAACGTTTTGCATTTTCTTCGACGGTTTGGAAGACATCGCTTTTTGAAACACGCTCTGCGCTTAGTTTTTTCAACTGTGGTAAATAATCTAAACTGGTGACATTTTGACTATATTCTACTGGCTCAATTTCTGTCCAAGGCAAAGCAAATTCTTGATCTTGTTCCCCTGTTTTGATATACGAATAATTATCAGGTAAGATAATATCAGGCGTTACCCCTCTCAACTGTGTAGAACCGCCATCCACACGATAAAATTTCTGAATCGTCATTTTAACCTGACCTAGTGGTTTGATCTCGCTATTTCCACGAATCGCACGATCTAAGTCAAAAAATCGCTGAACGGTTCCTTTTCCAAAAGTAGAGTTACTACCCACGATCACCGCACGACCATAATCTTGTAAAGCTGCGGCTAATATTTCAGATGCCGACGCACTGAATTTATTGACCATGACAATCAGATTTCCTTTAAATTGTACCGACGGGTCTTCGTCAGATAATACTTCTGGTGCATCTCGACGAGCCTTTACTTGTACGATTGGCCCTTCTTCAATAAATAAGCCAGACATTTTGACGACGTCCCTTAATGATCCACCACCGTTATTTCGTAAATCAATGATAATATCATTGACACCTTTTGCTTTCAATTTTTCGATTTCCTTTTTCATGTCTTTGAAACAGTTGCGACCGCCTGAACGATTGAAATCTGCATAAAAACGAGGTAATAAGATGTATCCAACATTATCAGCTACACCATCATAATCTAAAATAGCAGATTTAGCATAACCTTCATCCATAATGACCACATCACGGATAATCGAAATTACTTCCGTTGAACCATCTACTTTACGAACCGTCAATTTGACTTCCGTTCCTTTTTTACCACGGATTTTCTTCACCACGTCATCAATTCTCCAACCTGTAATATCCAAAGGTTCGTCATCGCCTTGCGCTACTTTCATGATCTTATCATCTACATCTAATTCTTTTCCTTTCCAAGCTGGTCCACCTGCTACAATACTAATAATTTTGGTGTACTCACCATCTGTTTGTAAACGTGCGCCGATTCCTTCTAAAGTACCAGACATATTAATGTCAAAATTCTCTTTGTCCTTTGGTTCATAATACGAGGTATGCGGATCATACACATTTGTAATCGCATTCAAGTAAGAACTCAAGCGATCTGTACGACGTTCTTTATCCAAACGATCATACCAATCGTCGTAGCGTTTCAAGACTTCTTCACGGCATTTTGCTTCTAATTCTGCTACCGTCTTTTCTTTAAAGTCTTCGTCGAGTGTTACTTCTTCTTTTTTCGGTTTTTTGATAATATCTTTCTTATCAATTTTTTCATATTTTTCTTCAATCGCTTCGCTTTTATCCTCGCCCTTTGCGATGCGTTCTAAGTCTTCATTTTGCTTTTCAATCTTACTTGCCAAACGTGTCATCACATCATACTTTAATAACATTCTCCAGCATTCTTTCAACTCTTGATCGGTTTCTGCGAACATACGTTTGTCTCCGTCCATTTCAATGTCTTCCATTCGTTCAAAATCAAATGGTTCTGCTAGGATTTCCTTGTAAAAAGCACGTGTTTTTTCCTTTCCAGCATCTACTAATTGGGTAGAAAGATTGAACAATTCATATGAACCTGCATCCATTTCATCATCAATCTTCGTTTTATATGCTTTTAGTTTTTCAACATCTGATTTTAATAACCATCGACGACCGTTATCCAAACGATCAATATATAAATCAAATGCTTTTTCAGAAAACTCATTATCAATATCCTGTGGTTGGAAGTGGAGTTGATTCAAGCCACCAAGAATCGTTTGCATTAAAATAGCTTCTTTTTCTCCACTATCGTAAGGCGGCCAGTAGGCGGCTGCGAAAACGAATATAGCTAGTGCAGAAATAAATATGGGACCTCTCAATTTCATCATGCGATTTTTATTTTTATATCTAATTGGGTTCTGTCTAATCTTAGAAATTATAGGATGGAACGGTTTTATATTACAAAAAATAAGACCATTTAATTTTGGTATTGTACGTTGATTCCAAATAAAAGGTAACAAAAATGCGACCGAATACAATTGCTCATCAACGGAATTTACTATAAAACTTTAATTTTACTTGAAATGTTGTGACGAATTATAGGAACGTTGTGTTTCTATCGACGAACGAATCAACAATATTTGTATTTGCACCATAGCAAATCATTACGCTGTAGTTCATTATAAATATAAGACATTTTGAATTAATATGTGTTCACAAAAAGCAACTGCGTCTAATTTTAACGGAACAATAACAAATCCGATTTCTATTTTTCAGATACAAATAGTCCAGAAAACAGATCTTCATTTGTCAGGTACTAAGCTAAATTCATTTTATCCAAGGTTTTTTCTTGTAAAATAAGCTCTATCTTCACGATTCAATTGTGCATTTCGTTATGTAATTGCGTCATAACATTGACCTTTTGATTGAATCCTCCCAATTCAACAAAATCTTCAAACAAATTAGTATTAACTCTGCAATAGAAAAAACATGGAAAGTATTCGACACAAGTTTGTGCTACGCTACCTTTTTGTTCTAGCCTTGGGTAGTTTTTTACTCGTTACTTGTAATAAATTAGATGATATTGAAAATACCGAAGTTATCGGTGCAGATGCTCAATACGCGCTTCCGCTAGCTTCCGCCCGATTATCTTTTTTAGATGTCATTGATTATTTGAACGTCGATTCGAGTATTACGCTTGAATCAGATGGTTTGATTCGATTGAATTATAAAGGTGATGTGTTGACTATCAATTCTGAACAGTTATTTGACAATATTCCTCTATACATTGACCAAGTTACGGATACCAACTATGTTTCTGAATTTCCAATTCCTGGAAGTATTGATATTGATTTTATTGATTTCAAAACAGGTGAAATGGCTCTTTCTTTTCAAAACGAAAGGAATGTACCACTCACAGTCGATGTCTATATAGAAGACTTATCAAAAAATGGCACAACTTATCAATGGTCTACAACGGTAGAAGCAGGAACGGACGCTGATCCGAGCAGTCAAAACACTACTGTTGATTTGGAAGGCTGGAAATGGGATACTTCAAATGATGATTTATCTATTCGATATGTGGCGATTGATCCCGATGGGAACAGACAATATTTAACCAAATTTTTCATGATACTCACCAATTTAGAATATGCCTACGCAGAAGGATATTTAGGCAACGATTTATATACACTTGGTGAAGATACCATTGATATTGACTTTTTTGAAGACTGGGCAGAAGGTATGATCTATTTTGAGGATCCAAAAATTACTTTCACAGCTTTTAATTCTTTTGGTTTTCCTGTAGATGCCGTATTTGAAAAAATGTCGATCCGAACATTAGATGGAAATCTGATTCCATTAGAAAGCGAGTTTGTAACCAACGGTGTTTATATTGATTATCCAAGGTTAGATGAAGTCGGTGATACGGTCATTACCAATTTTGCTTTCAACAAAGATAATTCTAATATTCGAGAGGTTTTAGGAGCTGGGCCAGTTGCAGTAGAATATGATGTAGATGGAGAACCAAATCCTGAAATGAATACTTCTATTCAAGGTTTTATGTTGGATATTAGTGAGTTACGGGTGCAGATGGAAGTTGAGATTCCGATGTATGCAGCCGCTTCAAAGTTTGAAATTCGGGATACGTCGGATTTTAATTTGGAAGATTATGGAAATATTGATTTTGCAGAATTTAAACTGGTGGCAGAAAATGAATTGCCACTAGCTGCTGATATGCAACTCTATTTTTTAGATAGTCAAAATCGAGTGGTTGATTCTTTATTGAATAATGTGGAACGGATTATCGAGGCTGCGCCTGTTGATTCAGAAGGAGTAGTTACGGGTTTGGGTGAAAAGACTTCTTTTGTAACGGTGGAAGGAACTAAATTAGACAATATTTTATCAGCTAAAAAAATGGTTTTATATAGTTCATTTTCAACTACGAACGATGGTACTGAATCGGTGCAAGTGGAAGCAGAACAGGCCGTTGAAGTACGGGTTGGTGTTCAGTTAGGTTTGGAGTAAACTCCCATAATTTTACATCGTTTCTTTTTTAGTCATTTAAACATAATAATGAAATTTATATATATATACTTAAGCCTATTTTTGATACTGTTTGTTGGTTTACCAACTAAGGCGCAGCAAGAATTAGGGACGCACTTTATGACGGATATTTGGCAATCGACCCATACGAATCCTGCTTTTGTTACTAAAAAAAAATGGACGGTTGCACTGCCGAGTTTATATTATGATTTTACGCATAATGGCGGAACTATTAATGATATTTATACAACTAAAAATGGTCAAAACAGTATTGATTTTGGAAATTTTATTGACCTGCTCGATCCTCAAAATGAGCTAAATGCTCATTTGAATATTCCTATTCTGGGACTTGCTTATCAGGTTAATGACAATTTGAATATTAATATTGGTTATCAAACTCGTTTTCAAACAAGCATCAATTATCCGAAAGAACTAGCGGGTGTTTTATGGTATGGAAATGCGAATTATATCGGTGAAACGATTGAAATAGGCCCACAGCTTGACTTGCTTTCATACAACGAACTAGCGATTGGTGCAACTTATCAACATAATAAGTGGACGATTGGTGGAAAACTTAAATACTTATCTGGAAATGGTACGATTACTACAGATGAACATTACGCATCGCTTTTCACGAGCGACGATGTATATCAATTAACTTTAGAAACCGATTACAGCATACGAACATCTGACTTTATCGAAATTAATGGTTTTGATGATGTAAATTTATCTTTTGATCGAAATTTGGGATCTGTTTTTTCAAAGCATTCAGGTTTTGGTCTTGATCTTGGTTTGCGTTATCAGGTCAACGATAAATTAGAACTAAACGCTAGTGTAATGGACTTGGGTAGTATCAATTGGGATAATGCTAGGTCTTATCACAGTCAAGGTCAAACCGAATATGATGGTGTAGATGTAACTAATTATTTACTGAGTGATACGGTAGAATTCGAATTAAAATTAGATACATTAGAAGAAATCTTTGCTTTTGAAGAAAGTCAAATTTCGCTATCGACACGACTGACGGAACGATATTTTTTAGGTGCCAACTACAAAATTAACGAAAAATTAACTGTCGGTGGAGTTTATTTATTACAACGCAGTCCGCTCTCAACGACTTCTGCGTTTTCGTTAAGCGCACGGATGCAGATATTGAAAATGCTAACTTTAGGCGTTAATTATTCGTCTCGAAACGAACAATTTGATAACTTAGGACTGAATTTATTGGTACAACTTGGCCCTGTACAGTTATATGCTATGACCGATCAGGTACTAGGTGCTTTTGTACCCAACAACAGTACTAATTTAAATCTACGGACTGGATTAAATTTACAGTTTTAAAATTACTTTATACAACACATTCTAAAACCACTTTTACATGAAAAAACATTACTTTCTTTTCTTTTCTTTCTTATTGTTTGCTTCATTTATAAAGGCACAGGATTTTGCTGTTGGTTGTAATGGCAACCGATATATTGATGATATTTTTACGGAGACACAACTAACTGAAGGTGTCGTTTTTGGTGAAGCTGTCAATAGTGCAGGCATGACACAAACACTCAAAATGGATATTTTTGAACCTGTTGGTGATACGGAAACTGAACGCCCTGTGATTATCATGGCTTTTGGTGGCAGTTTTATCTTTGGAGATCGTACCCAGATGCACGACGTTTGTGAGTTTTATGCCCGAAAAGGATATGTAGCCGCTTCTATTGATTATCGTTTATGGAATCTATTTACACAAGGTGTTCCTGATTCGTTGGGTATTTTGGATGTAGTGGTTAAAGCCGTACATGATATGAAGGCTTCTGTTCGATATTTGAGAAGTGATGCAGCGGCTAATAATACGTTTGGTATTGATAGTGATATAATCATGGTGGGAGGTGTTTCGGCTGGTGGGATTGCGGCTTGCCAAACTGGAATGATGGACGAATCAGATGATATTCCTCAATTTATTAGAGATATTATTGAAGATAATGGTGGAATTGAGGGAATGTCTGGAAATCCTGGGATTTCTTCAGAAGTTCAAGGTGTGATTAACATGTCAGGTGGCATGTATGACGTGACTTGGTTGGATGAAAATGATCCACCTATTTTGAGTATGCACGGTACAGCCGATCCGACTGTTCCTTACGGATTTGGTTTGGCCAACGGTATTATGACGATCAATGGTAGTGGAAATGTACATATCGAAGCAGATGCAGAAGGTGTTCCGAATTATTTAGTGACCGTTCCTGACGGGGGACATATTGATATTTATAGTGAACCTATTTATTTGACATCCCAAGAAGAATTCAATACACAGGGAATGGCATTTTTGGAATCTGTTTTATGTGGTGTGACGAATACGAAGGAGATTTCGGCGGATATTGACATTCAGATTACTCCAAATCCTGCAACCGATCAAGCGGTGTTGCATATTTCAGATGTTACGGAAACGTATGATATACAAGTATTTAACCAAATTGGTCAGTTGGTTTATAGTAAATTTGATAATGTAAATAGTCAAGTGACTTTATCTAAGTCTGATATTGGTACGGGTTTATACTTCGTTCAAATTCGATTGGCAGATTCAAATTCTATGAGAACAGAGACGGTTGTTTTTGAGTAACAGGAAGCGAGGAGTTGACTCGAGTCAACTCCTCGCTCCACCTAAAATAAAAACCAAAAATCAATATTTAAAGCATGGAGTTTCAACCCAATCAACTGTATCACATTTATAACAGAGGAAATAACCATCGTTATATTTTTCCACAGCAAAGGAACTATTTATTCTTCCTAAATAAAATGAGGAAAGAATTAGCACCTTTCTGCGATTTCATTTCGTATTGTCTGATGCCCAACCATTTCCATTGGCTAATCTATACTAAACCTGCTGCTTGTGATCTTAGTAATATGGTAAAACCTCGTATTAAAAAGCCTAAACTTTCTAATAACGATACTGATATTGATTACCAACAACAGTTGGCTGCTTCGGTTGGAATACTATTAAGAAGTTATACCCGAGCAATTAATAAACAAGAAGATTGGACAGGTTCTCTTTTTCAGAAAGGAACTAAAGCTAAAGACGGCTGGGATATTGAAACACTAATAACAATCAGTCAAGAATCAACTTTCCTGAGGTTCAATGATCGTATAGAATATGCAAGAATTTGTTTCAACTATATTCATCAAAATCCAGTTAAAGCAGGTCTAGTGCAGCATCCATCTGAATGGCTGTTTTCTTCTGCTCAGGATTATAATGGGCAAAGGAATGGGACTTTATGTAATCAAACCCTCGCAAAGAATCTGGGAATAATTTAACTATTTAGGACGGTTGAGCGAGGAGTTGACTCGAGTCAACTCCTCGCTTTAAACACTACTCAAAACCAACT
>JAHDFQ010000034.1:0-18320 GCA_020628085.1 Saprospiraceae bacterium | reverse complement strand
AGCGAGGAGTTGACTCGAGTCAACTCCTCGCTTTAAACACTACTCAAAACCAACTACATCACCATCATTCACACCTACTAAAATCAGATTCTTTTGACCAGCTCGTTTAACAGATACAATAGACCGAGCATCTTCAGGCACATAAAATCCGCTTTCTGTACTTTTAACGACCTCAAAACCTGTTGCATTTCCTTTCAAAAGCAATCCTCTAAAAGCATCATAACGCCCTGTTTCAGCATTCGTATGATAATCATTACCAACTAATAATAAATCGTTGATGCCATCTTGATCGACGTCTTTCACCAAAATAGATTGTACAGGAGCAAATTGCGCTTCAATGGGTAATTTTTGAATATCAAAATTCCCTGTTCCATCATTGATAAAAATAGATGAAGCATAGGTTTGACAAATCAATTGCTTTGCCTTTTGCATTTGCTCGACATCTAGTACTTGTTCAATTGTCGCATTGGCATATTGATAATACCGATTGAATTTTTTCTTAAAAGCAGGTACTTGTTTAACCAGTTCGTCTCGAATAGCTCTTGGATAACTTTTTCCATCTGCATCATAATGACAAAAAATGGGATCAACTTGTCCATTGTCATCAAAATCACCATAATAGACCGAAGCAGGTTGGTTGGGCGAAGCCCCAAAAAAGTCATTTTCACCTCTATTTCCCGCTATAAAATCTACATCTCCATCTTGATCTATATCACTAATGGCAAGACAATTCCAATTTCCTTTACTAGATGGTATCTGCTTATGAATAGTCCATTTAGAATCAACTAGCTTTAAAATAGTTAAGGGCATCCAATCTCCAACCAATACTACTTCTTTCTGATTATCGTTATCAGTATCCACAAACTTAGCATCCGTTACCATACCTAAAACTCCTTTTTTAGGTAATAACTCAGTTGATCGATTGACCCATTTCCCATCTTCATTAATAATGATATAACTCTGTGGGCTAACAGGATAGCTGCCTGGCGTTACTCGACTACCTACAAATATATCTAAATCACCATCGTTATCGGCATCAAAAGGAAGTACACAGGATGCGCTACTCGTTATATTAGGCAATTGAACTTTTGAAAAATTTCCCACTCCGTCGTTTCTATACAAACGATCTTGATATTTTGGACTATTGACCTCAAATGCACTGCCTCCACTAGCGACATACAAGTCCTGATCGCCATCTTGATCGGCATCAAAGAATACAGCCCCAGTATCCTCATAAGCTGCATCTTTTTGTAGTATCGCAATATTCTTATTTTTAAAATTCCCATTGGATTGTTGTACATATAAAGTACCCGCTTGACCTGCTGCACCAGCAATATATACATCTTCTAATTGATCGCCATTTACATCAGCAACTGCGATGTCTGGACCTTCTCTGGAAGTCATTTTAGTGAGTAGTCGCTCTCTATCAAAATCAATAAATTTATTTTCTTTATGTTTAAAATTGATTCCAACATTTTTCTTTGATGGATTTAAAACAGTTGGAGTAATTGCTTTTTGAGGGGTTTGCTTTGCGTTTTTTTCATAAACTGTTGTAGTGGTGTTCCATTCAATATCTTTAATGGTTTGCATTTTACCAGAAGACCAAACAACCTCCATTCGATCTACTATTTTTGGGTCTTGAATACCAAAATGAAGAATAGGCTCACAAGCAGATAAAAAACCTCTTGTTGGGTGTTGAACTTGTAACTGCTTTGTTCCGTCTTTATGATGGAGGGTAACAGTCGTTCCAATGCCATTTACGTTCGATTGCTGACCAACAAATTGAATACGCAAAAAGTGATTTTTAGAATTTTCAATCGTATTATTCCTATAAAAATAAGCTGGGCCGTCGGTGTTATTCATCACCAAATCAAGATCACCATCATTATCAAAATCTGCTGTAGCTGCTCCGTTGGTGTAGTTTAATTCTCGTAAACCCCAATCACCAGCTACCTCTTTGAAGTCTAGATTTCCATTATTTTGATAGAGTTTATTGCGAATTGTAGTTGAAGGAAACAGACCTAATAATGTTCCTATTCCTGCCTCCTTATATCCACCAGCTTTATTAACCCGTTCTGCAATTTCATAATTATAGGTGTCTAAATGCGTAATATCTTGACGAATGCCATTGGTAATAAGTAAGTCTTTATCTCCATCATTATCAAAATCGGCAAAAAGAGGCGTCCAACTCCAATCGGTATGCGACATGCCTAAAAGTCCACCAATTTCTGAAAAACCACCCCTTCCATCATTCAATTGTACTACATTACGCATGACCTGATGATGTCCCCCCAAACGAACCACTTTGTGATAGACATCATAAGGATCTTGTCCTTTCAGATTTTTTTGACGAACATTCGTTTCAGCGACCATATCAACCGTAATCAAGTCCAATAATCCATCATTATTAAAATCGGCAGCATCTGAACCCATCGAATTTCTAGAAATATGCTGGAAATAGTGGGAAAGATTTTCTTTAAATGTTCCATCTTTTTGGTTGATATATAAAAAATCTCTATCAATAAAATCGTTGGCAACATATACATCATCCCAACCATCATTATTAATATCCAAAATACTAGCACTTAACCCAAAAGCATGATTCTCAATGCCTGCTTGTGCGGTAACGTCTGTAAAATATGCGCCGTTTTCATTTCGAAACAAACGATCCGATTCTTTTACTGATGTTTTTTGAGGAAGCATCGTTTCTTTTTGAGTCTTAGCGTCTTTATGTATCTTGATCGTGTTGGCTTTCTTAAAATCAATACGATGATTAACTAAATACAGGTCTAAATCTCCGTCTTTATCATAATCAAAAAAATATGATTGCGTAGAAAAATCCGTTAGATCAAGTCTATATTTATCGGCTTCATTCTTAAAAGTAACATTACCGTCATTGTTTACTCCTTGATTAATATACAGTAAATTCTTTCGATACTGTTCTTGAAGTGTGCTTGATCGGCAGACATAAATGTCTAAAAGCCCATCACCATTTACATCAGCCATCGTCACACCTGAACTGTACCCAATATTTTCTAGGCCTGCAATAGTAGTAACATCTTTAAATTTTAAATCGCCTTGATTAATATAGAATTTATCATTACCAAAGTTACTAGCAAAGTAAATATCAGAAAGTCCATCCTTATTGACATCACCGACCGCTACTCCTGCCCCATTATATCCATATTCGTAGGAAAGAATATTGAAAGATTCATTGATGATTAATTTATTACTAAAATCTATACCTGTCAGACTCGGTGATTGTAAAGTAAATACACTTTTATTTGGTGACGAGGTAGTGGAAGTATTTGATTTTATAGTGGAAGAGGAAGTTGTTTCTTTTTGAGTATCATTTTGACATCCAACGAAAACTATGAGTATTAATGTCAAAAACAAGAAGACATCTACTTTTAATACTGATTTTGAAAACTTCATATGTATAATTTATAATAAAATTAAACCCTTTTCAATTCAAGACAAAATTACGTTTAACAATTTTTATTTTCTGTTTGTCGATAAATGGTATTATTTAATAGAATATACTATCCTAAAGATAGTACTATGTATTGCATAGTAATTGTTTTTGACATATATTTGAATTATAATTAATCATTATAACACCAAAAGATGAAATTAGAAAATACGAAAGCACAGATGCGCAAAGGGGTTTTAGAGATGTGTGTTCTTTCCATCATTTCAGAGGAAGCAGTTTATCCTTCCGACATTATTAAGAAGCTGAAACAGGCAGAACTGATTGTTGTCGAAGGAACATTGTACCCTCTATTGACTCGTCTTAAAAATGCGAGTTTATTAAGTTATCATTGGAAAGAATCCAAATCTGGACCACCACGCAAATATTATGAAATTACTGACACAGGTCAGGATTTTTTAAATGAACTCTATTTAACTTGGGATCGACTTGTCGGTGCCGTTTCTCAATCAACCAAAAAGATACACCAATAATGAATAAGATCGTAAATATAAACTTAGGCGGATATCCCATTAGCATAGACACTAATGCTTATGAACATTTAAATGATTATTTGGATATGATTCATCGCCATTTTAAGAAGTCTGACGGATATGAGGAAATCACAACAGATATAGAATGCCGTATGGCAGAACTTTTTGAAGAGCAATTAGGTAGTCGTAAAATCGTTAATCTTCAAGATGTAAAGGATGCTATTATTATCATGGGAACGCCCGAAGATTTCGGAGCAGATTCTTTTTACGACCACATAGATGATGAAAGACACGATATTGGTATTAATCCAGGTAAACGTCTATTTAGAGACCCCAAAGACAAAATTATTGGTGGTGTTTGTTCCGGATTAAGTGCCTTTTTAGGTATTGATAACCCTGCTTGGATACGAATTATATCCGCTGTTCTATTAATGACTGGTGGGGTTGGCGTGTTACCTTATATCGTTCTTTGGATTGTTATTCCTGAAGCAACTTCTGCTAGTGATCGCTTGGCAATGAGAGGCGAACCCATTAATGTTTCCAATATTGCTAAAACGATAGAACATGAAATTGGGTATTTCTCAGATAAAGTTACAGAGTGGGGAGAGGAGATTAGTGCGAAAATGAAGAAGTAAAAACATGTTAATGAGTAAACATGTTAACGTATTAACAAAAATTGGCGTTAACCTTTATAAAGTTAACGCCAATTCTATTTAGAGTTATTACTCGTTAATATGTTAAATTGTTACTCGTTATATTACAAGAAAGGAGCAATAACCAATGCCACAACGGACATCAATTTCAATAAGATATTCAATGATGGACCAGAAGTGTCCTTGAATGGATCACCTACAGTATCACCAACAACGGCTGCC
The DNA here is from genome assembly GCA_020628085.1 of Saprospiraceae bacterium. Lineage (GTDB taxonomy): Bacteria > Bacteroidota > Bacteroidia > Chitinophagales > Saprospiraceae > JAHDES01. The sequence goes on along the minus strand of JAHDFQ010000034.1, from coordinate 13,482 downwards.
TTATGTGCTTCTGAACCTTTGAAGTGTTTCTGTCCTTGAATCGTAACACCTTCTTCAAACATTTTCTTAGCATTATCCCAAGCACCACCTGCGTTAGATTGGAAGATTGCCATTAATACACCACAAACTGTTACACCTGCTAATAGTCCACCTAACATTTCAGCACCACCTCCGAAACCAACGACAACTGGAGAAATGACAGCCAATAAACCAGGAACAACCATTTCACGAATAGAAGCCGCTGTAGAAATCTCTACACACTTGCTGTATTCTGCTTTTCCATCGGCTGCATCAAACACTGCACGATCTGCTGCACTCCACTCGCTCATTTCTTTTCCGTCATTCTTTTTCATCATACCTAAAGCCGCTTTCAATTCGGGAATATCCTTGAACTGACGGCGTACTTCTTGGATCATATCCATTGCTGCACGTCCAACTGCACCCATTGACATTGCTGAAAATACGAAAGGCAACATACCTCCGATCAATAAACCTGCCATTACTATTGGCTTAGAAATATCAATACTTGTAATTCCTGCTGTTACCATAAAGGCTGCGAATAATGCCAAAGCTGTTAATGCCGCAGAACCGATTGCGAAACCTTTACCAATTGCCGCAGTGGTGTTACCTACTGCATCCAATTTATCTGTACGTTGACGTACTTCCTTTGGTAACTCCGCCATTTCAGCAATACCACCAGCATTATCAGAAATAGGGCCATAAGCATCAACTGCTAACTGGATACCTGTATTCGATAACATTCCTACTGCTGCTATTGCAATACCGTATAAACCAGCAAAGTGGTGTGCTCCGATAATTGCACCTGCTAAGATTAAGATTGGCCACATTGTTGACATCATACCTACTCCTAAACCAGCAATAATGTTGGTTGCTGCTCCAGTTACAGATTGATCTACAATACCTTGAACAGGCTTCGTACCTGTACCTGTGTAATATTCTGTGATTTTACCAATGGCTAAACCAGAAGCTAATCCGATTAATACCGCAAAGAAAACACCGTTTGAAGAATATTCCATTCCACCAAATCTCCATTCTCCTGGTAACATCCATTGGATAATGAAATAAGTTAAGATTAACATTAAAATAGCAGAAGCAAATTCTCCCATGTTTAATGCTTTATGAGGATCACCACCATCTTTTACTTTTACTAAGAACGTACCCAAGATAGAAGTGATAATACCTGTTCCAGCTAACACTAATGGTAATAAAACAGCATTTAAGCCTTGAAAATCATTGCTTGTTTCAAAACCAGCAGATGCCATAAATGCAGCACCCAATACCATTGTACCAATGATTGAACCAACATAAGACTCAAATAAATCGGCTCCCATACCGGCAACATCACCTACATTATCACCCACATTATCTGCAATAGTTGCAGGATTTAATGGATGATCTTCAGGAATACCAGCTTCCACTTTACCTACTAAATCGGCTCCTACATCGGCAGCTTTAGTATAAATACCACCACCAACACGAGCAAATAAGGCAATAGAAGATGCACCAAAAGAGAAACCAGTCAATACTGTAATCACTCGTTGTACATTTTCCATGGTGTCTACACCAAACATTCCTTTATACACTATAAATAGAGTTCCTAATCCTAGAACACCCAGACCAACTACACCTAATCCCATTACAGCACCTCCAGCAAAGGCAACTTCTAAAGCTTTTCCGAGGCTCGTTCGAGCAGCGTTTGTAGTACGAACGTTTGCTTTGGTTGCTACTTTCATACCAATAAAACCAGCTAATGCAGAACAAATCGCTCCTAAAATAAAAGAAACTGCCACTAAAGGAGAAGAATTCACGTTAGCAGTAGCACCTAAAATAATTGCTACGACGACTACAAAAATAGCCAATACTCGATATTCGGCTCTTAAAAAAGCCATCGCACCATCAGAGATATTTTTGGCGATTCTTGCCATTTTCTCACCTCCAACTTCTTGTTTAGAAACCCAAGCTGATTTCCAGAATGTGTATGCTAAAGCAAGTACACCCAAAACTGGAATAACCATTGTAATTGTATTACCCATTGTCCATTTAATTTATTAATAAAAATTAGTTTTTCCTTTGTCTTGATGAATAGTAAAATTATGGTACTATTTGTAAATCAAGACACAAAAATCATACATATATTTTGAAAAAATAAATATGATTTTGCTTTTCGGTGCGCTAAAGTAAAAGAATTTTAGCGTTTCTACAACAAAACACCTCCTTAAACTGTTTATCGACTTGCTTCTAATAAAAAAAGTAGCTTGATGGACTCCACCAAGCTACTTTTTTGAGCTTTTTTCAAGCTAAAGAACTATATTTCAGTATCTAGTATTTCTCTACTTTCTCTACAAAATACGTCTCATCTTCCATATCAAAAAATCGAATCAAGTAAACACCTCTTGCTAAATCACCAATATCATAAGTAACGTTATTCGCTTCTAAAGTCACTTGCCCATCACGAATCAAACGTCCATCCATACTATAAACATGAACCAAAACTTCACCTGAAAAGTCATAGTGAATCGTTAATTTTCCGTCAGCTGTTGGATTCGGAAATACTTTGGTGATTTTATATAAATCGACACCGCTACAATCTTCATCAATGCCGTTATCAGCAATATCCTCAGCATTTGGATGAATATTACTGTCTCCATCATCACAATCCATATTGTTAACAACAAAACCAGTTGGAGCAACGGCTACACAAGTATCTATCGAGATAGCTTCATTACCAAAAGTGTCATTATCCTCGTCACGATAATAGGTAAAACGGGTTAGTCCATCGTTGATGATCCCATTACAATCATTGTCAATCGCATCACAATCTTCAGCAACAGATGGATTCACAAACATATCAGCATCATCACAATCACCTGCAATTGCGACAAATCCCGTTGGTGGTGAAGTAATACACGTGTCCAAAGAAACACCTGCATCTCCATACGTATCGTTATCGTTGTCTCGATAATAAGTAAACCGCTCTAAACCATTGTTTAACATTCCATCACAATCGTTATCAATAGCATCACATTGTTCCGCCATTGAAGGGTTGACCATACTGTCATTATCATTACAATCGGTATTATTTTCTACAAAACCCATTGGAGGTGTAATCAAACAGGTATCTATGGATACGCCTGCATCACCAAAACTATCATTATCATTATCACGGTAATAAGTAAAACGTTCTAAACCATCATTAACAACTCCACTACAGTTATTATCAATAGCATCACATAATTCTGCCATTGCAGGATTAACCATGTCGTCATTATCATTACAGTCCGTGTTATTTGCTACAAACCCCATTGGCGCATCAAATAAACAAGTATCTACACTCACGCCTGCATCACCAAATCCATCAGCATCCATATCTCGGTAATAAGTAAATTGAGGTAACCCATCATCAATCAATCCATTACAATCATTGTCCTTTCCATTACACATTTCGGGTGCACCTGGATAGATTGTAGCATCATTATCATTACAGTCTTCATAGCTATAAAACCCATCGTTATCAAAATCTCGATAAAATAAATCTTTAACCTTATTGAAAACGCTATTCGCTATTTTGATTCCATTGGTTCGACCAGGAATATCATCGGCAGGTGGATGAATACCACCGTATATACGAGACAAACTAGTTTGATCTGACGCATCTCGATATGTTCCCCATTGCAATGTAAAGTCAACAGATGGTCCTTCTTCAAATACTAAAAATTCATTCTTTTCCACATCAAATTCTCCCATTCCACCCGGAAAAAACTCATCTCCAGTAAAGAAGGTTAAAATATCTGCTGCTGCACTTGAGAAAGTTGAGTGTCCTGATAAATAACCTGCAAAATTGGGCGTAACAAAAGAAGGTCGCTGGTAAGGCCACCAATCTTTGGCTAGAATCCAACCTACACCTGCTACATCCGTTGCGGGATTATTGATATAATCGGGACCTCTCCAAGTAAAGAGTTTAATCTCTCCGATGTTCTGTCCTGAATTACCCGCCAGAGGATCACCTGCTTCTACTAATTCTATATAACCTGGCTCCAATTGAAATCCACCTGGATGATAATTAGGTAGATTAGGATCGCTACTTTGTCCTAGTTCAGCCATTCCTCTTATGGCAGAAACTGGTCGAATATAATCGTACCAACCTTTGATTCCCCAAGTAGAAATGGCACAGTCGTGCATAGCTCCACCAAGTGTTAGGTATGACTTTACATCCCATTCTAAGTCATCTAAAATATCTGTTGTTCCTTCAAACCGTTTTTCGAGCATTGGGTGATCGCTCACATAATTTAATAAAGTAAACCAGTGCCCAGGAGGTGTTTCAGAGTCAGGGCCGTCTGCCCAGAACTCTGCTAATGCTCGTGCATAATCTGCTCGAGGCACCAGATTCGGTTCGTAAGGCTGTCCCGTTGCAGGGTTTAAGTCGTGTCCTGTTCCTATGTCTCCACCTTCTGTTCTGTTGTAAAATTCTCGATATTCTTGAATATTTTGTGGGTAATTATCAGGAGAAACATTACCAATAGATCCTGGAGAAATATCTACCATCACTCCATCTGCAGGATCAAGCAAAGCCGACCAAACAGAAACCATCGAAAAACCCCATTTGTATTCTTCCGAGTCTTCGTCGATCATTTCCGTGTTTAGATATGGTGGATCACCTACATCATGATAGACCTGATAATCGAATCCATTTCTAGTATATGTTGTTTTGACGTCATCGGTCAATGCAAACGGTGTTACTTGACCCCATTCTGGGCTTAAAAATTCTGGTGTATTAAACGGAATTTCATTACCAGATTGATCTATAAAAACATTTAATGTCAAAGGTTGCCATCTATTGTAATCATTGATGTTTGGATTTCCAGAAAAAGCCATTACCAAGGGTGGGTTAACAGGCGTATAACTTTGATTGGTGTACCCTCCTACTTCATTTGCTCCATCTTGCAGACCAAATGCAATAATTTCTTGAGCAATATAATTTCCTAAAGCAGCTGGTGCTCCAGAACTATAATCTGTTGAAGTAAAATTAGCATTATATCCATTCGCATTCATTAAATTACTGGTTAATGAATTAACTGTAAATCGAGCAGGTGAACTTTGAAAACGATGTCTCAAAATTCGATACATCGCAAAGCTAATCGCTTCGTGGCGTGCTGCTTCTACATCCATTGGCATTGGTACACCATCAAAATCTGCTGTATAATTTCCAACGGTATTTCCTAAAAGATAAGGCTGCGCTTCATCATCATAGACAGCCCAAGCATCATACATAGCAATAGATGTATGCACAAGGTTACGAGCATGAACAGTTGGACGAGCAAAATCATTTCGAATAGCAGTTAAAAGCACCTCATTCCAATCTCGAGCGATGGAATGCTCTTGTGCTTGTATAGAGAATGAACTAATTAATATAAAAAATAAAAAAAGTAGTGATCTACATTTCATATGTATAGAATTTGATACAAATATTATTCATGAATTAGCAAGTAAAAATCTACTAGTAGTTCCAAATTAAACATTCTAAATTTGGCATTTAGTGCTTCCTTTTATATGCAAAAAGAACACCATATTATATTTCAAATGGAAAATAGGGTATTGAAAATCAGATATAGGGAAAGAGGATTTATTTATTACGATAAATATAATGTCTTTAAACGGACATCTATTTCATGGAAACGTAAAATTTCGAGTTTTGTGGCGTACTTAGCAGCTTTATTTTCCTTTTCCTTGTAATAAGACTAGAACGGTATAAAAAAGGATTTTTATGTCCAGTGCGAGTGACATATTTTCAATGTATAAAAGGTCAAATTTAAGGCGTTGTAGCATTTCTTCAACATTAGAAGCATAGCCGTATTTCACCTGTCCCCATGAAGTAATGCCAGGGCGGACTTTTAATAAATGTTTGTAGTGTGAATTTTTTTCTACAATTTTATCAATATAATATTGTCGTTCAGGGCGTGGTCCGACTAAAGACATTTCGCCTTTCAAAACATTCCAAAATTGCGGTAATTCATCTAATCTATATTTTCGCATGATGCGTCCCCAAGTGGTAATTCTGGGATCTGTATCGTGTGATAGTTGAGGGCCAAATTTTTCTGCATCTACGACCATGGATCGAAATTTCAAGATGTAGAAAGGTGTCCCATTAATACCAATTCTTTTTTGTTTGAAAAAGATCGGACCTTCCGATGATATTTTTACTCTAAAAATAATGTAGATCAGCAATGGTGAAAGCAGTATCAGCATAATCACAGAAATAACCATATCCATCGCTCGTTTGAGTAGCCATTGCCAGCGTGGCATCAAATCTTGTTTGACTTCGATTAATATTGCTCCAAAAACATGATTCATTTTAACCGTTCCCAACATAATATCATACATGTCAGGAATGATTTTTATGAGTACTTGTTCGTTAAAATCATATAAAATGTCCATGATTTCACGAAGTCGATTATGTTCAGAAGTTTCGATGGCGATAATGACTTCTTCGATGTTTTGGTGCTTGATAATTTCAGCTAAATTTTCAATTTTTCCCAATCGAGGTAAATGATTGGCTAACTCGTTGGTACTACGACCATTCGTATCAATAAATCCAATAAAATTATTTCCTGATCCTTTTTTGAGGTTGATGATTTCCAAATACAGTGCTTCTGCATTTTTATTCCCACCAATAATAATGGTATTATAAGACACCAAGCCAGCCTTTAGGCGGTAACTTGCTCTAGTCAATAATATCATTCTAGAAATAGCTGTCAAGCAAAAATGATAGCCAAAGAGACGCGCGAAAGACTGATAATAGGTCGTATAATCGTTGACGAAATCATCTAAAACGAGTGTAAAAAATAGTAATAACACTCCAAAAAAAGATAAAAATAATGTTTTGGTGAAAGTGTTCAGACGCGAAAGGCGATAAATATCTTTATAATCATCAAAAATAGAATATAAAAATATCCATCCAATTGGAATAATGAGTACGCCGTACCAAAAGTTAATATCATTGGTGATCGTATCAAAATCAGGAGTAACACCCTCTAATTCTTTGCGATATATGAAAAAACACGCCCATGCCAGCATTGCCATTACAAAATCGGCAATACTATAGATAAGTGTGTCTATTTTCCGCTGTTGATTCATACTTATTCCAAACGCTTGATACAGGCATTCTGCGGTTAAGGACTGCAAAATAAGAAAAGAAAAGCAAGGTATTATACAAATATATGGATATTGTTTTAAGACTTAGAAGAAGTTGACTTATCACCAAAGCCATGTGTAATTTGTGTGGTGAAATTATCGGGAAAGGATTCTATGCCGGGAAACCCCAGTCGAATATTTTGCCCATCATGCGGAATGTATGCGGTGTTGAACAGATAATCCCAAATAGATAAGGTTAAGCCAAAATTGACACCAGAACGGCGATTTTCAGGCAATTCGTAGGAGTGATGCCAAATATGCATTTCGGGACTGTTGAAAATATATTTAATGATTTTACCGAAGATTATACTCCCAAACATAATAAACAATGGCATCGCTCCTATTTTTAGCGCGAGTGATGCAGATTCAAACAGATGAATATCTAATAGATTATTGACGAAGACCAGTCCAATCAATCCGCCTACAATGCCACCTGTAACATATCCGTTGACCGAAATATTAGAATGATTGTAGTGCCCCCAAGCTAATGTAAAAATGTGTATGATAAAAAAGTCATACAAACCTATGCCGAGTAAGGCGAGTGGAATATACTCTAGTGTTCGATATACTATATTTTCCATCCAATGATAGCGCAAATGTGCTGCAAAACCCATTTCTTCTACTGAATGGTGTACTTTATGAAATTCCCAAAGTCGATCAGACTTGTGTAATAAGCGATGAATCCACCATTGCACAAAATCTCGAACGATAAAACCTATCAATAAAACCGCCCATAAAGGAAAGTTGTGTAATGGATTTTGCGCTTGAAGATCAAAACCGTCTGTGAAAAATTTAATCCCGTCGTTAAATAGATTGACAACAACATCAGAAGCGGCATTGTAGATAATCAATGAAAAGATAAAAAAATTGAAAAACATATAAAAAACGTCCAACCAAAAATCTTTTCTAAGTACGGCTTGCTTTTTTCGCCACGGAATTACCAATTCTAATACCAAAAACAAAAGAGACACTAAAATCAACCAATAGAAATAATTTTGCCAGCTTGGATGTGTGATTTCGTATTTCAGGTAATTGAAATAACCACTATATCCGTTCACAAAAATATTCCAGTACTTTTCCATCAATTTTCTAATTGTATTATCAAAACAGTAAAATATTGGGATTGTTTCGTAAACAAAAGTACTTGCTTTAGAAATAAAATGGCGTGATAAAGATCACATAAACGTCAAATTTCTATCGGTGTATTACCTTTATATTATCTAACAAAATCGTCGCACTACTCACCTCATCGGGTAATGTTGAGGCAAAAGTTACTTGATATTTGGCTGCTTGTGTATTGATGAGTAACTCACTAAAATTGATATATACTTTATTCCAATCTCCTTTTGCATTGAGTACATGACTATAAAAAGTACTTTCTTGACCCGTATTTTCAATTGCCACCAAACCTAAAGCAAGTGGAATATCATTTTTATAATCCAATTCTAAGTAAACAGCGGCACTTCCATCTGTAGGTAAGTTTTCTAAGAAAAAGGAAGTTCCAACAGCAAAAGCAGGATGATCTGTGGTTAAATCGACTCGTCCTGCAAAGCCATCTATTGCACCTTGAGCAGAAATTACCACTTCGGTTGCATCGTCATTATCCAAATCCACCACAAAAAAATTGGATTCTTCAAAGTCTTCTATTAAAGGAAATTCGACATTAGAGGCATAAGAACTAGAAGGTGATATGGTCACTGTTTCTCCTGTAATCAACTCCACCTCTGTTTCAAAACGGGTATAATAAGGATACACTCTGGGCGCACTATTAAGTCCATTTTCACGAATACCAGGATCAATAATTATATTCGTCAACCCTGTTTCTAGCACAGGTATTGTTGCAGGTAAATTAAATGCCCCCAACAAACGTCCATTAGCATAAACCCAAACGTCTTGAATATTGTCAGAATCACTTCCCTGCAGATCAACATTTGTTGTAATGGTATAATCGTCAATTTGAATATAAGAGGGGATTTCTACAGATTGATCGCAAGCAGAAAAGAACAGCATAACCGAACTTAATAGACCTAAGAGTATGGTATTCTGTTTTGTAAACACATTCATCATTTTTAAATTTAATATTTCTCAAAAATTGCAGTGTTTGAGTCATTTTCATTTATAACCTATCGGATTAGGGTAACATCACCTTTAAATACTTCCGTTCGCATATCTGTACCTTCTCCAATTTCCATTTCTATCATATAAACATATACATCTTGAGTAGCGTATTCTTCATTGAATCTTCCGTCCCAGCCTGTTGCAGGGGTTTCGTTATCATAAATGAGTTGTCCCCACCGATTGTACACTTGAAAGAGGCGCACTTCTACTGGAAAAGTTGCATCTTCGATGACCTCGCCAACTTCATCTACAAAATAGTAATTAAAATTATCGTTAAAGCCATCATTGTTTGGAGTGATAACATTAGGGATAATAATATCTGAAACAGTTGGTGGGCATTCAACTGCTTTTAAACGAACATCATCTAAAATTACATAAGCATACGGATTCTCCGTTTCTGAGACCACGACCGTCGTATCAAACGTAAGTTCACTATAATGTTTAAAATTACCAAAAATCAGCCATGCTTCCCCGCCTTTTGCCGTGAAGGTAGCATTAAACGGCGTACATTCCGTAGGAATAAATTCCCCATCGGGCTGTTCCCAGTAAGGTTCTAAATCCAGCATTTCATTGGTATTTTGAACATCAGAAGCGGCAAATTCCATATTAGAATCAATCATATCTTCCGGCCAATTATTTTCAATATTAACGGATACAATCGACGCTGAATTGTCATTTTCAATTTCAATGCGTTCCTCCGACAGATAAAACCCAAAGCCATCGGAGGGTTCAAAGCCTGGCACAATTGCAATAACAGATGATTGTGTATATGAAAAGGCATTAAATTCTACACAGTATTCTTCTCCTTCTACTAGCGGTTCGGTTAAAGGTATTTGTATAAATTCTCCAGCAAAACGACTATCGAAAGCCGTCCATAGTCCAACAGATTTTGTTCCATCTCCACAACTTCGAGAAGAATTATCCGTCTCAATACAATCATCCGACAAAAAATCGGGCGTATTAGAACGAGTAGCCTCTGTTCCTGTGATTACATCACTAATAAGGTTGTCCGAAAACGTAATTCCGAAACAATCTGCTACAGGTGATCCATCCACAAACAAATTCCCCATCGTACTTCCATCAGAACAGATGGGTTCAAATACCGTTTCAAAATCGCCATTGGGAATTAGGTCTGGTTCGGTCGGGCAGGTTTCGCACTGTGTGAATGCATTCGTATGTATCGTAAAAAGGCTGATCGCAAGAAAAAAAGTAGTCAAAAATAATTTCATAAAAACCAATACTTTGTTCAGATTGCAAAAGTAGTAAAATTGAATGGGTTTTAAATGTAAAAAGCCAAGCGACCTCAACAGGTGGCTTGGCTTGGAATATAGCTATCTATTCAATTAGTCTATCCAACTATTAGCGTAATAGCTATAATTTATATAATAGGGTTCTTGAAAACGATACATGTGAAATCCTTTTGAACAGTAATATACTTTTTGACCAACAATATTATCTTTCATATAGAATCCAGCCTGTCTTGGTTGTCCATCGCAGACTTCTCTGCCTTCAGAACAGCCACACCATTCGTCCACTTTTTCAAAATAATGTTCAAATCTACTTTTTGATACTTTGAAAGTAACATAATGGTATTTCTCACTGTGTAAATCAATGATATCTGTTTCATTTAAATTTAGCCCTGCTCTTTCATTGATTTTATCGACACTTTGAATGGTATCTAAATGTGCAAAGTAAAGTGCTAGTAAAAACAGTAAAAATAAACCTACGAGTCCTAATGATATTGGTAAACATCTCATAATAGATCATTCATATTTCACAGTTAACCAAAAAATGAAATTAAAAAACTTTTCATTAATCCTGCCAACGATCACCACCATAATAGAGATATAGTATATAATTAGGTTCTTGATAAACAAACGAATACATATCTTTTCGACACCTATATATTTTATTTCCTTTTTCATAGGCTTCTATATAATGGAAATGGAGAGGTTTATCATTTTTCAATCTGGTATCCAATATACAATTACAACTTTTATCTGTTTTTTGAAGATAATCTCTAAATCTTTCTTGTGAAACTTGGAAGACAACTAAATAATAGTTGTCTCCTGATGATTCAATGATATCTTCTTCTTTCAGACTAAGCCCTGCCCTACTGTTTATAATTTCGATACTTTGATAAGTATTTATATGTGTAATATATAATGTTAAAATAAATAGCGAAAAAAATCCGACAAATACCAATAAATACTTCATTCTAAAAAATGTTTATGGATAACAAATCCAGTAAGCAGTAGGGTTAAACTCTGGATCAGGTGTAACTGTATTTTCAATACTTTCTATAAGACTGGCTATATTTACTGCTCTTGTTTTCCATTCGTTTGAGAAGCTTCTACCAGTTATGCCACAAATAGTATTAATTATCGGACTTATACCAGTTATGATAGGTTGATGAGAAGCTTGACCAAATGTTAATCCATAATTCCAGTCAAAATCATATAAATTGCAAAACTCTACTATTTCTCCTTCAACAACTGTGATATCTGCTGAACCCATACGACCTATAGTGGCACCCCATGGATTTTCTATTAAAATATCAAACATACCCGAAGCATCATCTATCTCTCCATAAAGGTTGATTTCATCCATTTGTGCATCTGACAGATGAAATACACAATAGCCGTCTATCTTTTCTTCATCATCACAAATTCCCATCAGACCACTCCAATATAGACTGAAAAAATCTTTATCTTGTTGATGATCTAAAAAACTCCTAATCAATTGCCCTAATGGAGACAGCGGGTCTTCTGGGTCATATAAACTACACTCCATAAATGATAATAAATCATCTGATAACCAATTATTTTGTTCTATGATTGTTATTTCTGCATCAGTCAATTGATCTCCATATTGGTTTATTAATGTAGTAGTAATTGCTTCCATCACACAATCTTCAAATTCATCGGCACTTCTGAAAGAATTATTGCTATCTGTAAACTGATTACATTCTGTATCATTAATAGCATCATAAAGAATATCTATTTGATCACATTCATAACTAAATTCATACATCTCGCGCACAAAGTCTCTGTTCTCTTGACCTTGTAGTAGTTCTTCAAAAGTATCATCAGGTAAATCATAAACTGCTCGAATATAGTTAGCCATGATTAATTCTTCTGTAAAGTCACTTACAGCATCATCGTCTGCCATTAAATAGTCTAATACACATCTAGGGTCTTTACAGAAATTACAATCATCGAACACAGGAGTATCTTCTGTTTCTCCATCATAGGTAGGACATTGATTAAAACCATCTTCTACAAGATCAAAAACAAATGGTTGAACGTCAATATCTTCTAAGAATACATCTAAATAGATATCAACAGAAGTATGAAACTCGTAATCACAGGGTGCAAAAGTGGTAGTTGGTTTTCCTGTTTGAGGGCTAATGCTTGTAAAATCAATTATTTTTCTGCCATTGTAAGAAGTTATTTCTCTTTGGGTTTGAAGTGAGACATCATTTAAAAGCCTATCAACTGATGTGTTTTTATCACCAAAGGTAACATCAAGTATTTTTGTCAATTGTGAAGGCAACTTATTAGTCATACTTCTTGAAAGAATATATTTACTTCTAATGTTATGTAAAACGAAAACGTCTTTACCTAGCCTCACTCCAACTACCTTACTTCCTTTATAATCATTCATTGGCATGATCTCATATACTTCTTTACCTACTTTTATTCCGACTCCTTCACCATCAGGTTTCACTAAGGCAGCAGGTAGTTGATTCTCTTTTTCGCAAAACTTGCCAAGGTACTCGTCACAGAGAGTTCCATTTTTTTGTATACCTGATTTTAGCGATTTTTTAGAATCATTTTTTAATTGTAAAGGTTCATCTTTTTGGCAGCCGTAAAGTACAAATGCCACTAATGAAATTTTAAAAAACAAAAGCCATAAATTTTTCATAATTTTGAATTGATTAAGTTAATTAATTACTGGGCGTTTGCTGTTTCGCGTCAACTTAGCAGCACTCGCCCTTTATAAATAGATACAATATTGTCCTTTTAATCGATGAACGGTAAACGCCATCACCTACACAACGAACACTGTTATGTGCGTTGATTTTTATTTTTTAGACGAAAAGAAAAGAAAAGAAAAGAAAAGAAAAGAAAAGAAAAGAAAAGAAAAGATTTT
>JAHDFQ010000263.1 GCA_020628085.1 Saprospiraceae bacterium | reverse complement strand
AATCCGAAAAGTTAGTGTCTTTTTGCACGCTACGTTCCATACACAAGTCCGTTGTGTAACATATGAAAAAACTACTCTACATATCATTTTTGGTTCTTTGTTCCTGTAATTCAAATAGCCAAACTGACATAAATAAGCAAAGTGAATTTGATGATTTAAGGATTGATTCTGAAATCATTGAAAACATTGCGGAATTGACTAAAAAAAATGCTGAAAAAAATTCAGTATTAAGGTACAAGGCTTCAGACTCAACAAATCGAGTTTTTGAACCCTATGATTCTCTCGTACCTGGCGTAAGATTTAAGTTCGTTAACGAAAAAACTGCTTATCAAATAATTGACAAACATTTTGATAATGTCAAGGATTCAAAAAATTACTTATTCTTAACGAATCTTGACTTCGATGATTCTTACAAATCTTATTATGACATTGTGATAGCACCTATCTCTGACCAATTCGAACTAATTAAATTTATCGGAACTGAACCAGTAAACTACGATTTATCGAATCAAGATGTTGTTGAATGGTTCAGAAAAAAACATAATGAGTTTGATTTCGACATCATTGTTGCTAATTTTGACAGAATAGAAACAATCTTAAAATCTGAACCAAAATCTTACGAGAAACTTGGAAACGAGATTTATGACTTCTGTCCTGATGTAATTGACCAAGGTCATTCAGATATGAATGAATTAATAGAACATTTAAAAAAGAATAAACATATGTGGTTTTGGTGGGACTAAAAATACGTTACACAACAATGTATAACCGCAATTACGGCGGATTCGACTACGTCCGAATCCACTCGGAATTGCTAACGTCAGTTCTTAACCGAAAATTATTAACTTTAATCCCGTAACTGACGGTTATACGAGACCGTTGTAGTTAATTATAAAAAATCATAAATCAACTTTTTAAATGGATTTCAAACTGAATAATATAGTTGTCTTAATTCTGATTTGTATTTCATTATTGTCGTGTAATAATTCAAATCAGAAACTGACAGCATTTTCTGATTATAAGAAAAATGTTAGCTCAAAAGTATTTGAAAACTTCCCCCTTAACATAGAAAATTTTGGAAATCCTTATATAATATCCTCGGTTAATCCGAGCATTACCAAGAGAAGATATTCTGGGATTTTTGTAACCTATCAATTTGAGAATGAAAACGAGTTAAAAAAAAAGATTAAAGAATACTCAGGGATTACAAAACATAATATTAAAATAGGCGGAGAGAACTCTTTCATAATACCTGATTCACTTACCAAAAATGTTGGGAATAGAATACCTGTTCCTAGCTTGAATGACGAAATAAATTTTCTTGAGAAACTCGTAAGTGTTGAAGAAAGTAGTTTTCTCATATTTAACTATGATAAAGGGAATTTTTTTAAACCCCCTTTTGACGATGTTGTGAATACTGATTATGAATATCAAGGATACTCAAATGGATGTATAGCGGATAAAGAAAATCTATATATAACATATTGGGCAATGGTCTGGTAAATAAAGAGTATCGAAATAAATAACTAACTACAACAATGCCTAAACGTAATGCGGGGTTTTGGGCATAATCGAAAGGTCTGTGTATATTTATGAAGTCGCTAAATCTTTGGGATTTAGCTTTGGAGAAAAAAAGAAAAAGCAAAACCAAAAGCTTTAGCTTCGTGCGCAGACGGAAACTAAAAGTTTCTTTACCTCGGCACTACGCTTAGCCGAACCGTTGTGGGCAATTAAAAACAAACTATGGGAATAGGAAGAAGACAGTTTATGAAATTATCAAGTCTTGCATTGGTTGGACTTACTGTTGACCCTCTAAATGCTGTTGCCATAAATGATAATGTTTATGTAAATAAAAAACTTGGAATACTATTCAACAAACCGAAAAACTGGGGATTCATTGCTGTTAAAGACTTTGGGAAAATTAAAAGCGAACAAATAATTGGAGAGGGACTTGAAGATTCACAAGAAGAAATATGGGAGGAATTGGGAGACCCTATTTGTATTGCTACAAAATATTATGAGGACAAACCTGAATATAAAGGTATTTTCTCACCAACAATTACTTTAAACATAACACCAAAAGAAGAACTCGAAGATTTAGGACACGAAACTTTCGAAGAATTAATGGAAATGTCGGAATTTGGAACTTCTATTATTTTAAAGGACTTTAAAGTGATAAAAAAGTATGAGCCTTATTTCATTAGTAATTGTAAATTCTATGAATATGACGCTGAATATTTATTTGAACATATAGAAATAAATGAGCCATTAAAAGTCGAGCTGAAAGTATTAAAAGCAGAGCATAATGGATTTTATTACGATTTTAATTGCCATCAATCTAAAACCCAAAATCAACTTGCCAACATAGAATTTGAAGAATTTAAAAAATCAATAAAACTAATATAAATAACTGCCCACAACACGGTGTATAAAACATAGCTAATAAGTGCTAAATCGAAAGGTTTGAGTTTATTTGTAAAGACCGCCAAATTTTTAATTTGGCTTTAAAACAGAAAAGTTAAAACAAAATATAAAAATTTGGCTCTGTGTTAAATCCAAAATGTAGTATCTGTTTACACGCTACGATTTTATACACTAGCCGTTAGCAGCAATAAGCTATTAATAAATTAGAGCAGCTACGGGGCTTTCCCATTTTTTACTTTTTACTCTATATTTTCTTATCAGTTCGTAAGTAGTAACGTTTATCTGAAAAGCAAAAAATCTACGGTTCTTGAATTTTAAGTAAGTCAAATTCTAGTGGCTCGGGCTAAAAAAAGAGCAGCTTTCGGGGTATTTCCTTTTGCCGCCAGCACGCAATCTGTACGCAATCGTTATGCGGACGGACTGATGGTTTGTAACTAGTTGTTTAAGTTCAATAAGCCTTCTAAACTATATCTATGTCTACCAAAGTTCGTCGGTGGATGGAAAAAGCGGCAAAACTACGGGTATTGTCCGTTTAGCATGTCTTTGGGGTTTGGTCTGCGCCGCTTAATGCCGCTAACATAACCTATAAGTAATGCGTAGCTTAAGTTTATAAAATGGTTTGGCTATATTTATAAGGTCGCTAAATCTGTTGGATTTAGCTTTGGACAAAAAAGAAACAAATCAAAACCAAAAGCTTTAGCTAAGCGCGTTTCCCGAAATCCGTCGGATTTCTAAAACGCACTACTCATAGCTTTGGCGTTACCCAACATTTTGAACCAATGAAGATTAAATTAAAATACATTGCACTAGCCCTTTTTCTAGTTGATGTTCTTCTTCTCATAATCAATATCAAATATAAGGACCAAATCCCAAGTGTAATTCGTGATTTAGACTATGTAAAATTCTTTCTTTTTCTAGGAATTATAGTTTTTGTTTGTTTTTTAATAATTGCAAAATTTAAAAAAGATGTAACCATTTTAGCAGCAATAGCAATCATCTTTTTTTGCCTCTCAATGTTTTTCAACCTACGTTTAGCAAAAGATAATTATGACAGAATCCAATGTAATAATAGCATATCTGAGTATTCTAAATATTTTGAATTTGATTCTTGCGAAAAAATTAATAAGCGATTTGAGGAAGACTTAATGAATGGAGAACTCAAATATTTCCAGGATAAATATAATTCCGATTCGGAATTTGAAGAAGTACTAAGAGATAAACATGGTATCGAGCTTATCGGAACAAGTTGCTCTCAATTTACCTCAATGGAATGTTATAACGACCTGGTTAAGGAATTATTTAAAGAAAATATAAGTGAATAAAAAACGTGAGAAAAAGGAATACGCAGATGGACAACTCCCTCAGACGCAACTGTTGTGTTGATGGACTTGCCAATCTTACGAAAAAACTAACTCGGACGGAAAAAACGTTGGGTAACAATACCTATAAGTAATGCATAGCTTAAGGTTTATAAAATGGTTTGGCTATATTTATAAGGTCGCTAAATCTTATGGATTTAGCTTTGGACAAAAAAAGAAACAAATCAAAACCAAAAGCTTTAGCTCAGCGCGTTTCCGGAAATCCGTCGGATTTCTAAAACGCACTACTCATAGCTTTGGCGTTAGCGGCAATAAGCTATTAATAAATTAGA
>JAHDFQ010000033.1:14115-33696 GCA_020628085.1 Saprospiraceae bacterium | reverse complement strand
ACAACTCACAGTCGTCATCAGAAATAGATGGCGCACCTGCATCTTGTAATGCACAATCTGTTAAGGTCACATCCGCTGGGAATTGAACGACGAAATCAGAAACATGCTCTACCGTTACTCGTTGAGTAGCAGAAACATCAGCCGATTTATCGCTACCATCCGTAGCTGTCCAAGTACGCGTTAACACACCAGCTTTACATTGGTCTAATTCACCACCGTCAACAATTTCGATTGAAGCAGTACAGTTATCACCAAATGTACCTTCACCGAAAGGAGCGTGAATATTTTCATCATCACAAGTAATTGTAATATCAGCTGGAGCGTTTACGAATGGAGGTAAAGCATCTTCTACCAATACTTCAGCCCAACATTTGTTTTCGTTTCCATTTACATCAGTAACTAATAAATATAATGTAACAATTCCTTGATCTGCACAGTCTAATTCAACAAATTCACCATAACCACCATCGAAATCACTGATTTCCAAAGTAACGTCACCACAGTTGTCATAAGAACCTTCGTCAAAATCTTCTGCAAATACACGAGCAGTACCGTCACCACCTAAAGAAATATTCAATTGGTCATCACAAATTGCTACAGGAGCAGAGTTATCAACAACATTAATCGTTGTAGTAATTTCACTTGCATTTCCACAGCTATCCACAGCAGAAACAATTACATCCGTACCTCCGAAAGGTAAGTTTTCTAATAATTCACCGTTAAATACATCAACGATCACTAAAGTTCCATTAGGGTTGTAAGCACCACCACCAGCAACATACGTTGCAGTTACAGCAGCCACACCTGAACATCCGTCAGTTACAGCAGAATTCAAATCAACACTAGCAGTACAATCGTATGCGTCAGTTCCTAACATAACGATAGCATCTTGATCGATTGTAGGACCAGTAGTATCTTCAATTTTAATAGTTTGCTCAAATGTTTGGTTAACACCAGAACACCAGTTTACAACTGTCCAAGTACGAATGATCTTACGACCATTACCACATGTTAATAATGTTAAATCTTCATAAGAATAAGAAACATCACATAATCCGTGTACATCTTCTGTTAAATCAAAACAATCAAAAGTTGGAATACCAGATTCGATTGGGTCTGGAGCTTCTTCATTTGTTAACTCACCACATTCAAACTGAATATCACCTGGTAATGCAATCTGACTCAATGCAGGAGCACGTAAGCTAATCGTTTGTAAACAAGTAGACGTATTTCCTTTCTCATCACTTGCTTGCCATATACGTAAAATTTGAGCGCCATTCCATTCTCCTTGATCACAGTTTGTTTCTACATACTGCTCGTCTAATAATTCTACACCTTGTAAAGTACAATCAGAAACACTGAAAGGATCAGGGAAACCATGAGTAATATTTAAACATGCTTCTTCGATAGCACCTAAACCTACATCTTGGAAACCTGCGCCAAGTAAGAAACGGTTATCATCATCATCGTATAATACGATAGACCATTCACCTGCTACATCTGTGTATAAAAGTGTATTTAATAATGCTAAAGCACCATTATCCGCAGCTCTAAAAGTTCCATCAATTGCTGGACTTCCACCACAAATTGCTCCGATTGGATCGGCAGCAGTTGCAGTAAATGTAACTTCCATATCAGCACTATTATCAGAACATGTTCCAAAATCCATTAACGTAATGAATGGGAAATTATCATACCCTCCACGACCAGTAGCTGAAGCTAAAATTGCTTGTAAGCTCGTAGGTGGTACTAATACGATTGCTAAATCTTCAATATCTGTATGTTCTACGTCAACAGTTACACTGAAATCCTTTACTAACTCACCAATTGGAGTACACTCAACCGTCATAATTGAAGTTTCGTTTCTTCCAAAAGCAGCATAAGCATTAGACCCACCGAAGTACGTCGCACCAGCTTCTAATTCATCAGTTGTAGGAGAACTACCAGCGTAAGTACCTCCAGCAACACTTGCTTGAGCACCACCACCGAAAGGAACAATATCAGCCGCTTTAGCTGCTAAAGCCTCAGTAATACAGAAATCACCTGTGTCTTCATAAGCTGGTAAGTCAGCAGCATTTGGGTGAACACAAGAAGCATCATAATCAACACAAGTTAAAACTGGAGCTTGCTTATCTTCTACTAAGATATTACCCCAACAAATATTTTCGCTAAAACAGTGTGTTATTTTGTAAGTAACTGTTTGACCACAAAGAGATGCGTCTACAAAGTTAGAACCTGTTTCAACTACTTCTACAGTATATTCAGCTTCACATAAGTTGGTATCTTCTAAAACCATATCAGGTGTAATAGTAACTCTACAGTCATCATCTGCCAATTGGTCTAAAGAAATATTTAATAAATCATTACAAGTCAAAGACGGGTTAGCATCTTGAGAAACGATAAAATCAATTGTAGGCCCAGCAACAACCATTACGTTACCACAGTTATATGAAACAGAGTAAGAAATCGTATGTTTTCCAACAGCTAAAGGAGCAGCACTAAAGTCTATTTCAATAGATTCTGGTGTACCGTCACCGTTTGCATCAACTAAAACATTTGTAGATGTATAATCGCCAGGTAAATCAAAATCGTAAGTAGCAACAGCCACACCGTCAACAAAAACAGTTGTCGTAACAGCAGGAGAATCACAATCTACATGACAAATAGCTGAACCACAAACAACAGGTTGAGCAACTGGAAGTGCAACATCTGTATCAGATAATAAACAATCGAATGTACTATTTAATACTTTTAGTTCTTCTGCATCTAAATTAGGTGCACAAGGGATCGTAAACTCATACATTTTCATTCCAGCGACATTTCCACCAGTTTGAATTGGAGTATCGGATAAAATTACATTGATACCATCTGCAAAAGGAGTTCCTAATCCAGTTGAAGCATCAACTAAAATACTGAATGTTGAATTTTTGAAAAATTGGAAATCACCGCCAGCATCACCTGCAACGAATGTATAGGTTTCACATTTATTTAATACAACTGACTCAATTTCAACTGAACCAGAAGCAGCACCAGCATATTCCCCTGGAGTCGCACCAAATACTACATCACCTTCGCTGTTTCTGATTTCCCAGAAAATTTCTTGAGGGTTGAAAAAAGTATTAGCACTTACTAAATCCAAACGAACATCAGCATCTACCGTTTCACCTTCACAAAATTCAGGACACTCAGCTTTTACACGATAGGTCGTGTTTGCTACTGGACTTCCTTGAAATTGTAAAGTTGTACCATTAACATCAGATGCAATAGCTGTTGTTGGACTATATAGTGTCCAACTGTGTTCAGTTTCATTAGCACCATTCCAGTAAGCTATATCAATAGTTTCACCATCAGCAGCATAAATAGGTATAAATTTACAAATTCCATCTGCAGGGGTTACTTTATAGTTTGTAGCATCTCCTTCTGCAACAGATACGTCAATAGAAGCACCATCCCAACCATCAAGATTAGAATCTTGAAGCTCTAATAAGTATAGACACTTACCAGGTACAGCAGGATATGCACAGAAATCTGGATCAGCACATATAATAGGAGTACATACTGAAAGATTAATATTTGAAAACTCTACAACTACATCTTCACTTGAAGCAGTACCGTCAAAATCAGCAATAGCCCATACAATAGAATAAACAGAGTTAGGGTCGAAAGTAAAACCATTATTAATTGTACCATCTGCCAAACCACCACCGATAGAACACATTCCTGCTCCATCAACCATTTGGTCGAAAGTTAAGGTTGGACCACCTGGACCACCTGCGTTTTGCTCTAGACGAAACTCTATATTAAATGGTACATCACCAGATACAACGTTTATATCAGCTGTTAAACAGATATCGTTCACGACTTCTGGTAAAGGAAAGTTCTCGATACCAGAAACTGCAAAAGCAAAGTTTGCTCCTGCTGGTATAGTTAAAGAACCTGAGTTTGTAGCAGGATCATAATCTGGATCAACTGGAGAGTTTACACCATCAAATACTTGTGATAAATTAAGAATTGAACCAGAAGATACATCTACAGGCATAGACATATCACTAGAACTACAAGTTGCACAAGTAGCTGCAGATATTGTACATATTTGAGTACAAACACTTAAAGAAACGTTTGAAATTTCGATGACAACATCAGTTGAAGAAGCTGTACCATCAAAATCAGCAATAGCCCAAACAACAGAATATACTGAGCTAGGCGTAAAAGCGAATCCGTTATTGAATGTACCACTTGATAAATCTCCACCAATAGAACACATACCTGTACCATCAATAGTTTGATCAAACGTTAGTGTCGGGCCACCCGGGCCACCTGCATCTTGCTCAATTCTAAATTCTAGATTGATAGGTAAATCACCAGAGATAACATTTACATCTGCTGTTACACATAAATTATTAACTGTAGTAGGTAAAGGGAAATTCTCTACACCTGATACAGCAAAAATAGAATTAGCTCCAGCTGGAAGTGTCAATGTTCCTGAATTGGTAGCAACATCGTAATCTGGATCAACTACACTACCACCACCGTCAAAACGTTGTGATAGATTTAGTACTGTACCAGTAGTAAGGTCTATCGGCACTTGTGATTCCCCCGCTGCACAGGGTGCACATGCCGCAGCTGAAATGCTACATTGCGCTACGCTAAGCTGGATACCGCAACAACAGCATAACATAAAAAGCCAAATAGCTTCTTTTAGGTAATTTTTTTGCATAATAAAAATTTGATTAAGTTGAGAAGTTTTCTTTCTCGTTAGTTCATGAAAAATATAAATAGTTTTGTATCGCACATTTCCATTGAAATGACAATACAAATAATAACCTTGAGTTATCGATTATGGGGGTACGGTGGTTTAGGAATGTGTAGTGAAAAGATGAATAAAGATTATGTAGAAATCAATTAAGGCATCTTTTTTGTCAAGTTTAGGCGAAAATTCAAAACAATCTATTGAAATTGACACCTTGATCGAGATAATTTTATACTTTAGTGTCAATATCACACAAAGCTAAAATTACCTCACAAAGTTAATTTATTATGGTGTGTTAAAAAATACCCTATTTGTGGTATTTACTCAAGATTTAAGTAAATATTGAATAATAACTTATATTTATAATTAAATATACTTTTCAATTTATATAGATAGATTATGAAAACTGTTTTGCTAAGAATTATTATTGCTTTTTTGATAGGATTGTTTTTATACAATAATTGTGCTGCCAATTTATATTATCCATCTAGTTTATGTGATAAATCATGTGAGGATGAAGGGGAGAGGGATTCAGATGATTTAGAGTTTTGTATAAACGATGGTTCAAGAATTGTTCCAGAAACGAAGATTACATATTATAATAGTCTAAAAAATAATATCCTTGGTAATAACGAAATAGGAGGTTTTACTCTTTGTTCAGAAACCCCTGGACACATGAGTACTGGAGTTGGTATTGATAGAAATGACTTTTTTGGACCAGGAGGAAGTGGTTCTGGAGATCAACCAAGTGAGGCATACATACTAGACTTTATTCCTATTAGTCAAGTTTATCCATGTTTATCTGGCTTAGAACCAGAAGACATTATTCTAACGATTACCATAAATAGTATTTCTTTAGACCCAAGTTTTGATGGAAGTTGTTGTGAGACACACTTCAATGGTGTTTTTGCAAATTTATACGTTAATTGTAGTAGTGATGGCGGACCTACTGATCTGTGCGGGGTTGAAGGTGATGGAATGTTAGATTCTGGAATAGGTGCTTGCTCTCCCGGAGGAAATAACGCTAGTTATAATGGCGGCGCTAATGATTTGGTTGTAGGTACACCATCAAATTTCGTTACAAGTTGTTTAGAGTCTCTTATAGATTCGAACGATGCTTTAGGAATTGATTTAATACCAAATATCTTATATGATGATGTTAATAGTTCTGGTTGTTCATGCTCTCCAACTACCATAACAGATGAATTAATCATGATTGATTTTCAAATTAGTATAGAGTATTTCTATTGCGAAGATGATCTAGCAATGATAGATTGTGCGCCATACTCTTTTGATATTCCTGATGAAGTTTGCGACAGTGGCGGATTCGTATTTTTACCCAGTTCGTCTAATGAAGGCGTCTTCGGTACATGGAGTACAAGCAATGGAACAATTCAAGATGATGTTTTTTGGGATGTATCTTCTTTAGGAGGAACGACTGCTACAGCTACATTTACACCTACGCCTGGATTGTGTGCTACTGCACCTTTCGATATTGAATTACAAGTTGATGCCTGTTGTACCGCAGATGGTGGAAGTTTTAATAATTCTGTTGTTAATAATCCTCAAACAATAGATAGTCCAGGAGGTAACTATTTCGCATTAGGTTTAAATAATTTTTTTCCAAATATTCCGCAAGAAGCTAATCAGAATCCATATTTATTTCTTTTAGTCGATCCTAATGGTGTAATTATAGATAGTGATAATGATCTCAACAATATTGATTTTCCTGAAAATACAACTGATATGCCAATTGAGTATTGTATTTATGGTCTTTCTTATAAATCCTCACCTGGACTTGGCAATATTATTAATGGTACTACTAATATTAATTTTGGAGATCCAAATGTACTAACAGACGGTGATGGAAATCCACTACTGCCAGCACCAGATGTTGATGCTGCCTGTATGAATTTGACTACAAATTGTGCCACCATTATTGTTGAACCAGCCATCACCTGTCCTGAGGCGGGGACAGATGCCACTCTTGATTTATGTACAGATTCAAACACTATTGTTGATTTTATAGACGCTCTAGAAGGAGAGCCTGATGAAGGTGGTGTTTGGACGGATGATAATAGTTCAGGAGTTGATTTGTCTGATCCGACTGTGGTAGATATTTCTGGACTGGTAACGGGGGCATATAATTTTACTTATACTTTTTCTGCCGATGGTACATGTGATGAATCATCTGCGGTTCTAACAATAAATATTGATAATCCGCCCAACGCTGGTATGGATAATACCATAGATATATGTAGTGCTAATAACACATCTATTAACCTTTTTAGTTCATTAATGGGAACGCCAGATACAAATGGAACTTGGGACGATACGAATGGCACTGGGGTAGATTTGACCGATCCAATGAATGTCGATTTTATTGGTGTTCCAACAGGTTCTTACTTATTTGTCTATACGATTGTTACAGATGGTGAATGTGATAGTGCTGGTTCAATATTGACGATTAATATTAGTGCTACTCCGAATGCTGGTATGGATGGTTCAACCGCTATTTGTGAAGGTGGTAGTTCCATTGTTAACTTAATGATGACCTTGGCGGGTAGTCCAGATATGGGTGGTATATGGACTGAAAATACAGCTTCTGGAGTCAATCTATCTGATCCTACGAATGTTGATTTTATTGGAATTGCTGCTGGTGATTATACCTTTATATATACGGTCGATGGCGGTCAATGTGATGATGCGTTTGCAACTGCAACGGTAACAATAGGAGAAGAACCATATGCAGGTGTAAGTAATTCAGTATCAGTTTGTAATGATGGATCGATATTGGATTTTGAATCAATACTTACCGCTCCAGATGCTGGTGGTGTTTGGTCGGATGATAATGGTTCAGGTGTAAATATTAGTAATCCAACAGTTGTAAATTTTATGGATGTAACTGCTGGCACTTATGACTTTACATATACAATCGCTGCCAGTGGAACTTGTCCTGAAAGATCAGCAACCATTACTGCAACTGTTTTTGATAATCCAGATGCTGGTGAAGATGGAACAGCAACGTATTGTATCGGCGCAAGTACTCCAATCGACTTAATGACTACCCTTGGAGGTGTACCAGATATGGGTGGTACATGGATGGATACGAATTCTAGTGGTGCTGATATTTCTGATCCAACGAACGTTGACTTTTCTTCAACGCCCGTTGGAATGTACGATTTTACATACACTGTTACTGGTGAGCAAGGCATCTGTATGGACGATGTAGCTACCGTTACTGTAAACGTAATTGATCAACCTAATTTTGGAATGAATAATTCTGTCACCATTTGTGAGGGTGATGTAGCTCTATTAGATTTTTTCGATGCGATCAATGCAGGAATGGGTGGGGTTTGGACTGATACCAATGCTTCTGGTGCTGATATTTCCAATCCATCTGCTGTTGATTTGTCTATGCTTGATGATGGAACTTACAACTTTGATTATACTATTACTGGAACGGTAGAGTGTCCTGGAGGATCATCCAATTTAGAAGTAATAATTGTAAATGCACCTAATACAGGTACAGCTAATCCAACTTTAATGATTTGTGATGATAATACAGATTTAATTGACCTATTTGATCTGATTGATGGAGAAGAAACAGGTGGTATATGGACTGAAACTTCTGCGACACCTTCAACTATCGGAGCATTTAATGCCGCTCTAGGTACATTTGATCCAAGCAATCAAGCTGCTCAATCTTACTCGTTTGAATATAGCATTTTAGCAACGCCCCCTTGTAATGATGCTAGTACGAATATTGAAATTATCATTGATGCTGTCCCAGATGTAAATTTAGGTGATGATATAATGCAGTGTGTTGGCGATGGACCAATAGTTTTAGATGCTGAAAACACTGGTGCAAGCTATCTTTGGACCGTTAATCCAGATGAAGGGAATAATGGTTCAACCACACAGACGATTTCAATTGCAGATAATGCCATTCAAACAACTATCACTGTCGATGTAACACAAAATAATTGTTCGGCTTCTGATGATATCAATATTACAATCAGTAATCCACCAACATTTGTGGAAAATGCTAAAGATTGTAGTGCTGATTTATCTTCTTATACGGTTACATTTACTTCAAATGGCGATATGGTTACAGCTTCAGAAGGAAATGTAACTAATAATATGGACGGTACATTCACTATTTCCGAAATAAGTAATGGAACTGATATTTCTATTGCGATTACTAATTCTACAACAAATTGTGAATCGAATTTCGATATCATTGCACCTAATTGTGGATGTAATACTGTCAATCCACCAATGGGAATGGATGTTATTATTTGTTCTGATGAAACGATTCCCCCTTTGACGGCTAATGCTGATATGGGCTTAGAAATTAACTGGTACGATGCACCTTCAAACGGAACATTGTTAGCTTCAAATAGTACTACGTTTACACCGACCTCAGCAGGTATTTATTATGCGGAAGCGCTTGATCCCGTTACCAATTGTACAAGTTTATTAGTGCCAATAGAGTTAATCATCAATGATGTACCGACAGCTTCTGAAAGTGACAAAATTTGTAGTGCAGATTTGCAAACTTATTCTGTCACAATTTTAACGAATGGGAATGCGGTTTTGTCTCCAGAAGGTACGGTCTTGAATAACATGGATGGCACCTTTACGATTTCTGGTATAAACAGTGGTGTAGATTTTATTATTAATATTTCAGTCGATGTAACTGGATGTGATGTCGATTATTCTATCTCCGCTCCTGATTGTAGTTGTAATACCGTTAATCCACCTGTTGGAATGGATGTAGAAATATGTGCGGACGTCATGATTCCAACCCTTGAAGCCAGTGCAGATATGGGATTAGAAATCAATTGGTACGATGCCGAAATGGGGGGTATGATCTTAGCTTCTAATAGTTCTACCTACACCCCAACGATGGCAGGAATCTATTTTGTGGAAGCTCTTGATCCTGTTACTAACTGTACAAGTAATTTGATTCCCATTGAGTTAATTATCAATGATTTACCAACTTTTTCTGAAGATCTTACAGAATGTAGTGTAGATTTACTGACCTATTCTACAACCATATCGTCTGATGCTGATATGATTATATCAACGGAAGGAACCGTAACAGATAATATGGATGGTACTTTTACGATTTCTGGTATTAGCTCAGGGACGAATATAAATTTGACCGTTACTAATTCAACAACAAATTGTTCACAAGAATTTACAGTCACTGCTCCTGATTGTAGTTGTAATACTGTCAATCCACCAGTTGGAATGGATGTAGAAATATGTGCGGACGCCATGATTCCAGCCCTAGAAGCTAGTGCAGATATGGGCTTAGAAATTAACTGGTATGATGCCCCAATGGGAGGAGTACTTCTAGCACCCAATACCTCGACGTACACCCCAACGATGGCAGGAACTTATTATGTAGAAGCTGTTGACCCTGTCACAAATTGTTCAAGTGAATTAATCTCAATTGCACTGACAATTAATGACCTGCCGACATTCACAGAAGACTTGACAGAGTGTAGCGCGGACTTATCAACTTATTCAACCACTATCACTACAGATGCCGATAATGTTTCGTCAACGGAAGGAATAGTAGCAGATAATATGGATGGAACATTTACAATTTCGGATATAAATTCGGGAACGGATGTTGAGATAACCATTACTAATTCGACCACAAGTTGTTCGCAAATATTCACAGTATCTGCACCAGATTGTAGCTGTAATGTAGTGAATCCGCCTACAGGGATGAACGTTGAAATCTGTGCCAATGTGATGATTCCTGCTTTAGAGGTAAATGCCGAAATGGGCTTACAAATCAATTGGTTTGAAGATAATTTGGGAAGCAATACCTTAACAACAAACAGTCCTACATTCACACCCACACAAGAAGGAATATTTTATGCTCAAACACTTGATCCCGTGACCAGTTGTACGAGTGAATTAGTTCCTATTGAGTTAATTATCAATGATTTACCAATAGCCAATGCAGGCGTTAATGACACGATAAACTGTATAGAAACCAGTGTAGTTTTAGGCTTTTCGACTCCTTCAGAAGATGATTTTACGTTTGAATGGACAGGATTATCTGGGTTTTCTTCAACAGAACCGAATCCAGAGGTGGATTTTGGAGATACGTTTACATTAGTGATTACTGATATTGAAACTGGATGTACTTCTGAACCTTCCGAAGTAACAATTATAGAAGAAAACGAAGCACCAGTTGCATTGATAACACCAGATCCAAGTAATGTTATAGATTGTACCGTTTCTGAAATTCAACTCAATGCGGAAACAGAAAATAACACTGAAAATGTAGTTTACGAATGGGCTTTCTCAGTCATTACTACAGAAGGCCCAACCTTTAATGCGATTAGTTCTGGGGCGTATTCATTATCAGTCCTAGATACACTAACGGGTTGTTCAAGTAGCGATGTTATAACGATTACAAATAATCAAGATTTACCAGAAATAATAGTTGAATCATTTGATAACTTAGATTGTGATAATATGAGTGTTGATCTTGATGCTTCAAATTCTGAAACGAGTTCTACTATTACTTCTCAATGGTTAGATTTGGATGGAAATACGCTCTCAACTGATGCTATTTTTACCACAGAAACCCCTGGAACATACATTTATGAATCCGTCGATAGTGATAATGGTTGTGTTAATACAGAAACATTAAATGTGACACAAAATATTAATATTCCTGATGTAGACGCTGGAAGTAATCAAACCTTAGATTGTATTGATATGACTGCTGATTTATTTGGTAATTCATTAAATTCAAACATCAGTGTAGAATGGTCTCCAGCCGAAAATATTTTAACAACTAATACTGATTTAGATGCTACTGTCAATGCTGCAGCTTGGTATTATTTGACGGTTACGGATAATGAAAATGGTTGTACCAACATAGATTCTGTATTTGTTGATGAACCAACTTTACCAAGTATCGGGAATATTCTAGTTGACCAACCAAGTTGTGATGAAGCTTCATTTGGAACGATCAATGTGACTAATGTTTCAGGTGGAACAATTCCTTATAATTATGGAATTAATGGAAATGTACTATCACCAAACCCTGTTTTTACAGGACTGAGTGCAGGTACTTATTCAATTGTAGTAGAAGATGTAAATGGTTGTACATCAGAGTCTTCAGTATTAATTGAACAACCAAATACGTTTGCTCTTGAACTCGGTGATGACCAAGAAATTGAACTAGGAGATAGTATTCTTTTAAATCCAGTTTTGAGTATTCCAGATACGCAAGTGGATACTGTCATTTGGACGGCAACAGAAATGATTTCTTGTTTAGATTGTTTGATGCCTTGGGTGACACCGAGTCAAAATACTGTATATTCTATCTTTGTTCAAGACATTAATGGCTGTACGAATCAGGACGAGATTGTGATTGAAGTAGATCGACAAATCGGTGTATA
This sequence comes from Saprospiraceae bacterium, assembly GCA_020628085.1. GTDB lineage: Bacteria > Bacteroidota > Bacteroidia > Chitinophagales > Saprospiraceae > JAHDES01. Next base: position 21,504 of record JAHDFQ010000033.1, on the reverse strand, counting down.
TTTTCCAAATGCTTTCTCTCCAAATGCGGATGGTGTAAATGATTTTTTCACTATTTTAACAGGAAATAGTGTGGCTTCTGTAAAAAGCTTAAATATATATGATCGTTGGGGAAACCAAGTTTATCAAGCTTTAAATTTTGATCCTAGAACCAATATGGGATGGGATGGAAGACTTAACAATAAAGACATGGATGCAGCCGTGTTTATCTATTTTGCAGAAGTCGTTTATTTGGATGGTTCAACTAGAACGTTCAAAGGAGATGTTAGTTTATTGAGGTAAAACACATTGTAACACAGTCTTTAGGCTGTCAAATAGCTTTTTGCGAATGAGTAACTTAAATACTGCTTCTATGTAAAAACATCCTAAAATATTACCTTTAGTGCAAGACATTTTAAAAATGTCTTGCACTTTTTGTATCTACTACTTTTTACAGAATCTTTTAAGAATACCTTTATGCTCCAACGAAAAGAATTTACCAAACACGCTCCCGAAATCATCAATTGGATTGATACATTTTTTAAAAACATAGAAAATTTACCAGTCAAATCACTAGTTAAGCCTAAAGATATTTACGATCAACTGCCGACTAAAGCACCGCAACATGCCGAAGATTGGGAGCAAATTCTGGATGATTTAACGAATATCATTTTGCCAGGCATCACCCATTGGCAACACCCCAACTTTCATGCTTATTTTCCTGCGAATAGTTCTGTTGAGTCGGTATATGCCGAGTTTATTACGGCTGCATTAGGCGCACAATGTATGATTTGGGATACGTCTCCCGCTGCTGCGGAATTGGAGGAAAAAATGATGGATTGGCTCAAAGATTTGATGGGACTTCCATCTGAATTTGAAGGTTGTATTCAAGATACAGCTTCCACGGCAACTCTAGTAGCTATTATTACAGCAAGAGAATGGAAAACCAATTTTCAATCTAATGAATATGGAGTTCCCAATAATTTACGAACCTATTGTTCATCACAAACGCATTCCTCTATCGAAAAAGGTGTGAAAATAGCTGGTATGGGCAGCCGTAATCTCATCAAAATTGGTGTAGATGACCAAATGCGGATGAGACCCGATTTACTAGAAAAAGCTATTTTAGAAGATATTGAAAATAATAAAATTCCGACCTGTGTTGTGGTGGCAACAGGTACAACGGGAACGGTCGCCATTGATCCACTCAAAGATATTGCAGCCATTTGTAAAAAGTATAATGTTTGGCTACATGTTGATGCTGCTTTTGCAGGAACGGCTTTGTTATTGCCCGAATATCAATGGATGATCGACGGAATAGAAGATGCTGACAGTTTTGTATTCAATCCACATAAATGGATGTTTACCAATTTTGATTGTACGGTTTATTTTGTTAAAAATGTTGATTTATTATTACGAACGTTTGAAATATTACCAGAATATTTAAAAACCAAAACAAGAGGTGCCGTCAACGACTACCGAGATTGGGGCATTCCACTCGGACGACGGTTTAGAGCTTTGAAGTTATGGTTTGTCATGCGAGGAATGGGTATCAACGGCATACAATCCAAACTCCGAAAACACATTCAACTCAATGATTATTTCGCCGATTTCATCCAACAATCTGATCATTTTGAATGGGTCACTGATCCTATCCTTAATTTCACTTGTTTCCGATATATACCCAGCCGAAAGGAATCCACTAAAACGATCAACTTACTCAACAAAAGTCTTTTGAGTCAACTCAATCAAACGGGAAAAGCCTTCCTTTCGCATACCCTCGTTGATGATAAATACGTTCTTAGAATGGTTATCGGACAAACCTACGTCGAGCAAAAACACATTGATCTCGTCATCCAATTATTAAAGGAATTGGCTTTGAAAATTGAAAATGACTACGCATCAAATAAATAATTTAATACCTATAAAAAAAATACAATGAAAATTATAGTCTACATTTTCTTAATTAGTATTGCATTCCATTGTTGTAAAAAAGAAAATCTATACGGAGAAATTTGGGTGGGGAGAAAAACAATAGGGGTTCCTATTAATGGATTTGCAATAATCTCGCCTTTAGATGCTAAAGGAGCATTCAAACTAAAAAGAGATAGCTTAATCTCTAAGGGTTTTTTGGAATATGAACACAATATGGCTGTTAGTACTGCACGCCACAGCTTTGGATTAGTTCAACGTTCTGATACTTTATATTTATCTACAGAATCAGAAAATGTTAACGGCGATATAATAATTGATTCAATAAATGCATTGCAAGTAACAATTAGATCTAAATATAGCAATGTCTCTCATGTTTTTCACAAAACGGATTCATTCAGTCAAAAAAAGAAAAGAGACCAACTACATAAACTCCTTACTAACAACAAGTATCAATTAAAAGGTGAGGAAAAAAGATATGAATTTTTTGAAAATGGAACCTTTATATGCGATAAGCTGAATTGTGGATTTGAGAAGCACAGAATGTGGAATTTAGATGCTTTTGAAAATGAATTATTTTTGGTTTCGACAGGAAAAACTGGAATGTTTTTACAAATTAAAGAAATAACTGAAGACTCAATTGATGCTGTTTCTTTCGGAAGCGAAATCAAGGAAATCTCATTAGTTCGTGAAAAAGAAAACAAACAATTCGATGAAAACCTAATCTACGGTAAATGGGTTTTGGACGAAACAAACACTTCAGTAAATAAATATAAATATTTACAACTCGATCAAAAGCAAATCACTTATGGAAGTGATCAAATAAGTAGAACTTATGATTGGCACTTTAATATTGATAAAAATATAATTGTAATACCATGGTTCTTCTCAGTGAGACAATTCAATATTTTAAATTTGAACGAAAACGAATTAGAATTAGAAACTTTTAGCGATTGGGACTTTAGGGACAATGAAAACCATATAATAAACCTTAAATATAGTAAGCAAGAATAAACTAAGAAGTGAATATCAGATGGAATTTTTATTAGATAGTTCTTAAAACTTTGATAACTTTCATGAAATTGTTTTTACACTAAAAGGAGAACTTTTTGAAGCGATAATTTGTAATTTTGTGGAGATTCGGTTTAAATAATTCAATGTGAACGGCCTGAAGGCTGTGATACAAGTTGAGAATAAACGCATACGAACACCTGAACCCATTCAAAAAATGAGTAAAAAAGGAAAAGTTTTAGTTGCCATGAGTGGCGGAATAGATAGTACAGTGACGGCGATGTTGCTGCACGAACAAGGATATGAAGTCGTTGGAATTACGATGAAAACGTGGGATTATGCCAATTCGGGCGGAAACAAAAAAGAAACAGGCTGTTGTAGTCTAGATTCGATTAATGATGCTCGGATGGTGGCCGTAAATATGGGATTTCATCATTTTATCGTCGACATTCGCGACGAATTTGGTGATTATGTGATTGATGATTTTGTGAATGAATATATGGCTGGTCGTACGCCCAATCCGTGTGTTTTGTGCAATACGCATATCAAGTGGAGTTCTTTACTTAAACGTGCGGACATGTTGGATTGTGAGTTTATTGCAACAGGGCATTATGCAAAAATCAAAGAAGCCAACGGACGAAAATTTGTCACCAAAGCCAAAGATGAACGCAAAGATCAATCGTATGTATTGTGGGGTTTAAGCCAAGAATGTTTGAACCGTAGTATGTTCCCGTTGGCAGATATTACCAAACCAGAAGCCCGTAAATTGGCTTTTGATTGGGGGTACACCGATTTGTCAAAAAAAGGAGAAAGCTACGAGATTTGTTTTGTTCCTGATAATGACTATCGTGGATTTTTAAAACGTCGTGTCGATGGATTAGAAGAATTGGTAGCTGGTGGTGATTTTGTTAGTCCTGACGGTACAGTTTTGGGCAAACACAACGGTTATCCGTTTTATACCATTGGACAACGAAAAGGTCTCGGTATGGCTTTTGGTGAACCGATGTATGTCACCGAAATTCGTCCAGAAACGAATACAGTCGTTTTAGGTAGAGTAGAGGACTTGTTTAGAAATGGTATGACTGTTGGGCAGATCAATTCTATGAAATATGAAAAAATTCCAGAAGGATTAGAAGCTGTTACCCAAATTAGATACAATGATCCAGGTTCTTTGAGCATACTTAAAAACAATAACGACCAAATAGAAGTGGAGTTTTTATCCAATGTAAAAGGCGTTGCGCCCGGTCAATCGGCAGTTTTTTATGAAGGTGACGACGTGATTGGTGGTGGTGTGATCTTTGGGAGTAAGCGTTTGGGCAATGCTGCAACCGAAGAACAAAAAATGGTTAATTTACCGACTGTATAGTATTTATTGGCTTATTTTTTCCATTTTAGTTGTAAAAAACAACTTTTTTTAAAAACAATCATCAAAAAAATTGTGTAATTCAAAATAATCTATTAGGTTTGTGTTGAATTTACAATAAGGTAATATAGTTTTATGTTATTTTTGACTTGCTCATCTTTTTATTTCTGTTTTTATTTTATTTATGGACGACCATAGATGAACTGTAAAACATAAAATTGACGGATAAGTCGAAGATATCAAAGGAGTTCATTAAATTGAACTCCTTTTTTTATGTCTATACTCAAACAACTAACATTAACACATCAGTTTATGCAAGGACAAAACGTAAAAATAGCCATACAAGGATACAGCGGCGCCTTTCACGAAGTAGCAGCCCGTTTGTTTTTTAATGGAAAAGAGGTGGCCGTCGTTGCTAATGATACCTTCACGGAATTGGTTCAAAATGTTGAATCGGGAACGGATTCAGATTTTGGTTTGATGGCTATTGAAAATACCATTGCAGGAAGTTTAATGGATAATTATCGCCTATTAAAAGAATCCAAACTACATGTTATTGGGGAAGTCTATTTACGTATCGAACAAAACTTAATGGTCTTGCCAGGACAAACAATTGACGATTTAGATGAGGTACATTCTCATCCTGTGGCGATCACTCAATGTCGTCCGTTTTTTAAAAATTATCCCAATATACAGTTGGTAGAAGCAATAGATACAGCATTGAGTGCTAAAGAAGTTCGAGAAAATAGTACCAAAAAAATAGGAGCGATTGCGAGTTCTGCTGCTGCCGAATTATACGATTTAGATATTATTGCTAAAGGTATTGAAACCAATAAAAAGAATTTTACTCGATTTTTACTTTTGGGTCGGGAAAGAGAACATCCCATCAAAAATAAAGTTTGCAATAAATTATCCCTTTGTTTTTCGGTCGAACATGAAGCGGGGAGTTTGCATAAAATACTGGCAGTTTTGGCGGCGTATAATGCTAATTTGACCAAAATCCAATCGACTCCAATCATTGGAAAAGAATGGGAATATATGTTTTTCGTAGATTTTATTGCTGATCCGAGATATGACTATTGGCAGGTGTTAAACGCACTTAAACCACTAACGTCTAACTTTCGATTATTGGGATTGTACCCAAAAGGCGAACATCATACATAATACTAGGTAGTCAAATGGTGACTAGAGTCATCATTTGACTTCACATAAATAAAAATTATGATTATCCAAACAGCTTCACGTTTAGGTGATGTAAAAGAGTACTATTTTTCCAAAAAATTACGAGAAATTGCTGAACTACAAGCCGCAGGAAAAAGAATTATCAATCTAGGTATTGGAAGTCCCGATTTGTCACCTGCTGATGAGGTCATAAATGCCTTGAAAATTGAGAGTACTAAAGACGGACATCATCAATATCAATCCTATTCTGGTATTATTGAATTGCGACAAGCCTACGCCGATTTTTATAAAAAATGGTATGATGTAGAATTGAATCCGACCAACGAAGTCCTACCTTTAATCGGTTCAAAAGAAGGCATCATGCATATTTCGATGACTTTTTTAGAAAAAGGTGATGAAGTTCTGATACCAAATCCAGGTTATCCGACTTATCGTTCAGTGGCGAATTTAACAGGCGCAACTATACGAGAGTATGATTTGGTAGAAGGAAATAATTGGTTGCCAGACCTAGGCCAACTGGCAAAACAAGATTTGTCAAAAGTTAAGATCATGTGGGTCAATTATCCACACATGCCTACGGGTGGACAAGCTGACGTCACTTTTTTTGAATGTCTAATCGCTTTCGCTAAAAAGCATGAAATTTTAGTCGTCAATGACAATCCGTATAGTTTTATATTAAATGACAATCCAATGAGTATTTTGTCTATTGAAGGGGCAAAAGAAGTCGCTTTGGAACTTAACTCTTTAAGTAAATCCCACAACATGGCAGGCTGGCGAATGGGTGTTCTGACAGGTAATTCGGAGTACATTCAAACGATTTTGCGCTTTAAAAGCAATATGGATTCAGGTATGTTTAAACCTATGCAGTTGGCAGCCGTAGAAGCATTAAAATTAGATAAAAAATGGTTTGAAAAACTAAATAGTACTTATAAAAAACGTCAACAAAAAGTTCATCAATTATTTGAAACTTTGGGTTGTACCTACGATACAAATGCTGGCGGTATGTTTGTTTGGGCAAAGATTCCTAACCATTTTAAAGACGGTTTTGAAATGACGGATTATATCTTAGAGCAAACGGGCGTTTTTATTACGCCAGGTGGAATTTTTGGTTCAAATGGCGATCAATATATTCGAGCTTCATTGTGTTCTCCAATTGAAATACTAGAAGAAGCGATTGCTAAAATTGAGCAAATAGCTGAATATCAGAACAGTTAATTTTTATCGTCGTAAAAATAGAACGTTTATGTATTGAGTTATAAAAGTATTTAATGACGAAAACCAATGCGATGAAAAAATATTTATTCATTTTAGGTCTGTTTCTATGTTTTTCGGTAGCATTAGATGCTCAATTGAAACTTGACTTTGAGGCAGGTTCTAACTTTAGTAAGAGTATATTCAAATGTGATTTTGAGTATATTCAAAATGATCAGGTTAAGGTAGAATTTGGTTACTACTTTGGACTAATTCCAAGATTAGATATTAATGAGCGTTTGACTCTTAATACATCTTTTCAATACAGTCAAGAAGGCTTTAGTATAAAAGAATATGACTATATGCATCGTTATCGTTATATTCGATTAATACCAGAGCTAGAATCAAAAATTGTTAATGAACAATTGTCATTATCTGGAGGTATCAACGTTGGATACTCTTTTGATAAAAAACTTCATAGAGGTGGAGAACTGTTCGACTTAAATGAAAGGAACTTTATTTATGATTTAGATTTTGGGTTCGTTTTAGGTGCGAAATATAGCTTCAACAGGTTTTTATTTTCAGTTAGGTATAATGTAGGTATTAGGGATATTACCGATGCTAGAGCTCATGTTCATGAATCACGTACGGATATGAGGTCTGATGAAGTTATCCAAAAAAATAGAAATCTCCAGTTAGGTGTAGGAATCCGACTAATAAAATAGAATCAAGC
>JAHDFQ010000033.1:0-14015 GCA_020628085.1 Saprospiraceae bacterium | reverse complement strand
ATATAAATGGAAGTTTGGAACAACAAAACAGAACCCTCCAACTCGGTGTAGGAATCCGATTAATAAAATAGAAATATGACGGTTGCGTTTATAGGAATAGGATTAATTGGTGGATCAATGGCGATCAGCCTCAAAGAAAATGGTTTTGCAACAACTACAATTGGTGTAGATATAAATCCTGATAATATTGACAAAGCCATTCGACGACGGATTATTGACGAAGGTTTACCCATGCAAGACGCCATCCAACGTGCTGATGTGATAGTCTTGGCGACGCCTGTAAATGTTATGATTCAGTTGTTACCACAGATTTTAGATCAAGTCGATCAACAAGTGGTCATTGATGTTGGGTCTACTAAAAAGTTATTGTGCGAAGCCGTTAAAAATCACCCCAAACGAGGTCGATTTGTAGCAACACACCCCATGGCAGGAACTGAATTTTCAGGTCCAGAAGCTGCTATTCCAAACCTATTTGATCATAAATGTTCCGTTATCTGCGATCAACAAAATAGTGATGCTGATGCCTTGAAAACCGTTTACCGTTTACTGGAATCATTAAAAATGAATATTGTAGAATTGGAAGTTTCGGAACATGACACTCATTCGGCTTATGTTTCACATATTTCCCACATCAGTTCATTTGCACTTGCTCTAACGGTTTTAGAAAAAGAGAAAAACGAAAAAAGAATCTTCGAATTGGCAAGTGGAGGTTTTAGTTCAACTGTTCGTTTAGCCAAAAGTTCAGCAGCCATGTGGACACCCATTTTTGAACAGAATCGAGATAATGTCCTTGATGTTTTGGATGAACATATCAATACTTTAGCTCAGTTTAGAACATTGTTGATAAAAAAAGATTTTGAAAAAATATCAAGTCTAATTGATGAAGCAAATGCCATTGCTCGAATATTAAAATAGCCAATAACCTAAATCATTAAACCTTCACTTTCATCTTCTTCAGGATTCATTTCAGCTAACTGTGCCTCTACACGACGTTTAAAATAATAATAGGTTTCTTCTTGTGATCGTACCGCTAAATCCGAATCGTCTCGTTTGTATTCGTTAGAACCTGCTTCGTCTATGACACGGCTTTTGACATTATCATTTAGTTGAATGTTGATATTATCTTGAATAATTTCCTTTATATTTTCATCATAAATTGGAAAAATAGTCTCAATTCGATGACTTAAATTCCGTACCATCCAATCCGCCGACGACAAATACATACGTTCATCACCATCATTATGAAAAATAAAGACACGGGCGTGTTCTAAAAAGCGATCAACAATACTATACACTTCAATATTCTCACTCATTCCTTTGACTCCAGGGATCAAACAACATATTCCTCGAATAATCATTTTGATTTTTACCCCTGCTTGGCTTGCTTCGTAGAGTTTTTGAATCATCTGCTCATCTTGCAAACTATTCATTTTAAGAAAAATTGACGCTTTTTTTCCAGCTAGTGCATTTTCAGTTTCTTTCTCTACGAATGCTTGCAAATCATCCCTTAAATTGAACTGACCTACTAACAAATGCTCAAAATTTTGTTTCGGAATTTTCACTGTTTCCAAAAAGGAAAACACTCGTGCTACTTCTTTTGTCAAACGAGTATCAGTTGTAAATAACCCATAATCACAGTAGATTTTAGCCGTATCTTCATGGAAATTTCCTGAACTTAGGTACGCATACAACTTACTTGTCCCAGCTTCTTGACGAATGACCATAGCTAGTTTGGAATGTACTTTCACACCAGGGAAACTATAATTGACTTTTACACCAGCGGCTTCCAAACGTTCTCCCCACTCCAAATTGGCAGTTTCATCAAAACGAGCTTTGACCTCAATAAACACAGATACTTGCTTGCCTGCTTTTACTGCATTCATCAACGCTTTCATAATCCGTGAACGACGGGCAACCCGATACTGAACGATCTTGATATGGGTCACATTTGGATCACGTGCTGCTTTTTCAAAAAACATCACCACCGATTCATAAGAATGGTAAGGCACATGCAACAAATGATCTTTTTCCCGCATGGATTCGAAGAAATCCACACTTTGTTCCAATGGAATATAGGGTAGTGGCGGCAGTGGTGTGTTAGTCAGATGATTATAGCCAAAATTGGGAAAACTAAAAAAGTCAAAATTATTATGGTATCGACCTTCGGGGAACATATCAAAACGAGTCAAATCAAAAGAATCTTTTAAGAAATCTAATAATTCATCTGGCATCGTTCGATCAAATACAAAACGTGATGCAGGACCAACATTTCGTTTTTGTAAACTGCTTTTAATTTTGGCAATTAAATCACCTGAAAATTCATCATCAATATACAATTCAGCATCTCTAGTTAATTTTATCGAGAACGTATCTTGTATATCATAACCAGGAAACAGCCACTGCAAACTATGACGAACAATGTCGTCGAGCATAATAATATGATGTTGACCGTTTGTGGTTGGTAATTGTACAAACCTAGGCAAGTGATCTGACGGAATCTTTATAATGGCATACTGATCTTCTGAATACGGCTCATCCTTGGTTTTTAACCAAACGGTGAGATATAATTGTGCATTATTTAGAAATGGACGAATTTTATCTTTAACCAACAATACAGGTTGTACAAAGGGTAATAACTTCTCAAAGAAGTAATTTTCCACAAAATCTTTTTCCTCATCTGTCAATTCCATCCGACGGAGTAAATAGATATTATGTTTGGTTAATTCTGGTATAATTTCATTTTCAAAAATATGTGAAAATTCTTCTTGTTGCTCATTTACAATTTGTAGAATATCCTTCAATATTTTCTTAGGTTCTACGTGAAGGGCACGTTTAGTTTTTTTACCTACCCGCAATAAATTTCGATGATTGGCTACTCGAACTCTAAAAAATTCATCTAAATTATTAGAATAAATAGCCAAGAACTTAACCCGTTCAAAAAGAGGAACGCTAGGGTCTTTTGCTTCTTGCAAAACTCTATAATTAAACGATAACCAACTAATATCTCTGTGTAAATAAGGAATATCCATTATAACTTGCTTAATGATTTTTTTAAAATAAACTCATTTGATTGTCTCCCGAAGCTTCAAAATTTGGCCCTCGAACCTCTAATTTTAAAACTGCATTCATTTGGTCAACAACATATTTTGCCATTTCGGGTGCCAGAATATTATCGGGCTCATGCGGGAAAAAATAAACCGTCTTTAGGCCTTCTGCCAACCAGTGTTTTAGTACCTGCATCCAGTCATCAATTCTTGAATAATCAGTCGGATGTAGACCATTTCCAACAAATCGAATCATAGCGGTATTGGTCGTCAAGCGTTGATGTAAAACGTCACGGCGACCTGCTACATCTGTAATAACTGTTGAAATTTGATGTTGTTCTAATAAATCAAAAAAGGCATTTCCATTTTTAGTATTGGAAAACCATTCTTCATTTCTAATTTCAACAGCTAATGGTATTTGCTTTGGAAATTTCTCTAAAAATACTTCCAATAATCCAAGTCGATCTACCTTAAAGTAGGGTGGTAGCTGCATAAAACAACAACCCAGTTGTTCGCCCAAACCGAGAATCGCATCACAAAAAATCTCCATTTTTCCATCACTGATACCCATGTTAGCACTATGACTGATACTTTGAGGAATTTTTGGACAAAACCTAAAGTCGTTGGGAACACTTTCCTTCCATTTTTCAATGGTTTCAAAAGTTGGTATTCTGTAGTGGGTTGTATTCAGTTCAATGGTATTAAATTGCTTTCCATAATACTTTAGAAAGTCTTTGCTTTTTGCTCCTTTGGGATACGTCTTTCCGACCCATTCTTTCATACTCCAGCCCGTACAACCGACGTATAATTGAGGGGTTTGAATAGTAATTTTTGTTTTATTCAATACACGAATGGTAGATGCAGGATGCTGTGGCATACTAAAATCTATGTTTGAAACATCATGTACTTTCCCGAATTTCATTTGAAGAATTTAAGATTTAAATCTAGCCCGAAATTAATTAAAAATTATGAATTGAATGGGTGCATTTATTAATTTTGTCCTATGGAAAAATTAGAACAAGCATTACAGGACAAGTTAGACCAGCGAAAGGAAGTATCATCCTATCGTAGTATGGTCGTCAACACGGATTTAGTCGACTTTTGTTCTAATGATTATTTGGGTTATGCTCGTTTATTAGCGGAATATCCGATAAATAAATACAATCGAGTTGGTGCAACAGGTTCTCGTTTAATTTCTGGCAATAGCCTGAAAATAGAAAAGCTAGAATCAGAGATTGCTCAGTTTCACAATGCGGAATCTGCGCTATTGTTCAACTCTGGTTTTGATGCCAATTTAGGTATATTAGGCTGTATTGCTAGTCGCCACGATACTATTATTTATGACGAACTATCGCATGCTTCCATTCGAGACGGAATTAAGTTGTCTTTAGGTAAAAGTTTTAGTTTTAATCACAATGACGTTAAGGATTTAGAACTTAAAATACAACGAGCATCTGGACAAGTAATAGTAGTTGTGGAAAGTGTCTATTCTATGGATGGCGATTGTTGTCCGCTTACAGAAATTGTTGAAGTTTGCCAAAAATATAATGCAGCTTTAATGGTTGACGAGGCACATGGCTTAGGTACAGTCGGAGCAAATGGAGAAGGATTAGTGGTACACCATAAGCTAGAAGATAAAGTGTTTGCGAGGATTTATACCTATGGAAAATCAATGGGTGGACATGGTGCGGTGGTTGTTGGATCATCTGTTCTAAAGAATTATTTAATTAATTACGCTCGATCATTTATTTATACTACAGCGATGCCTTTTCATACGGTGGATGTGATTCGAAATGCTTATGAACTTTTAAAAAATAGAAAAGCGATTAATCAGCTAAAGTCTAATATTCAACTGTTTAAGAGACACTTATATCAATCTGTTTCAAGTAAATTTATAGATTCTAATACCCCAATTCAAAGTTTAGTTATTGGCAATACTGCACAAGCCATTGAACTTGCAAAAAAAATACAAGAAGCTGATTTTTTTATAAAAGCAATCTTAGCACCAACCGTTCCCAAAGGAGAAGAACGTTTGCGGATTTGTATTCATGCCTTTAATACGGAAGTAGAAATTAAGCGATTATGCGCTGTTTTAAACGAAAACATTAAATAAAAAAAAAGAGCAAGCCACTCATTCGCAGCTTGCTTCCATCTGGTCTAATTCCAATTCAATAACTTATTTTCTCAGTAGTTCAACTTCTGCTTGCAGGTCTTCAATTTGTACTTGTTGTTCTTGGATGGCTTTTGTCAGTATAGGGATTAGTTTGATGTAATCGACACCAATATATTCTTCTACAATTACTTCATTATCATCGCTTTTTGAAACTTGTGTTGAGTGAAAAGCATGTTTTTGTTTTTTAGTAGCTAGTGGAAATATTTCTTCAAGCTCTTGAGCTAAAAATCCTATTTGCTGCCCTTGAGCTAAATTCATGTGTTTATAAGTATCATTGTCATAATCATACGTAACAACATTCAATTGCATCACCTTATCTAATAAATTAGGATTTGCACGAAGAATATTCTTTTTCAATCTTCTATCCGAAGGTGTACAAAGCGTACCTGTATAACACATATCTCCGTTAGCAAAAACAGCGTAATGATTAGGGTCGACAGAAGCCGTTCCATAAACTCCATAACGTACGGTAGTACCAGTACCATCAATAGCAGAGCCAAATACTCCGTAAGCACTTGTTGCTGTACTGGAACTAACTACTCCGCGTACACCTATTACTTCACCTGTCGCAGCAGCAAAAGAGAAGCCTTGAACCCCATAACGATTACCAGTTCCTCCTGCGGTACTTTCGCTATAAATACCACTTGTTCCACCCGATGCAAAATCGTTAGCAACATATAGACCTACATTATCATTAGTAGCATTTACAGTGACAGGATAACTCACAAATGGAATTTCTGGTCCAATTTGTATATCACCATTATTCTGAATACGCATCGCCTCGGTAGTCAAGTTTGAATTAAACGCAATTTCGTCATGACTTTGAATAACAAGTGTATTATTATCATCAAAATCATCAAAAATAGAACTGGTTGAACCAGTTTCATTAATGAATTGCAAACCAATATTTCCCATATTATTTCCAGCGATTCTTATACCGTCTGAACCTTCAACCCTAACCGTTAGTTTATTAAGACCGTTATAGCCTCCTACAGTTAGGTTTCCTGCGGAACTTCCAAGCATGGATACCTGTCCAGCTCGATCATTTATAAATAATGTACCATCTGGCAGGTTTGCATTTTTGGTTTGCACTTCATTATTATCAAAGGTAATATTGGAGCCAGATTCATCTCCGATGATAGCGTAGCCATTCTTTTCGTCTACATTATTAATGTTTGTTCCTTGATTGACCTCAAGACCGATTTGAGCTATGGTGCATTGAATAAGTAATAGTACAATTATTGTAGAAAGGATTACTTTTTTCATTGTGGTGTATTTTATTGTTAAGAATATTATTATTTTGATATGACAAATGTAGAATGGTGAATCTCTTTATTTCCCACCCAAACGGGTAGTTTTGATAGTACCATGAAAATTGAAAGGTTAATACTACCCATTAGGGTGGGAAATGAGGAATCCTGTTCAGTTACTTTTACACTCGAAAAACCAGTACCATGAAACCAATCTTTATTCTTGAGAGAGGACTATTATTCAGTCTTTTTATTTCTACCAATATTATATTTGGGCAAGGATTTGAAGAATATGAAGAGACGCGCGCACCCGAGATGAAGCGTTATTTCAAGGAAATTGATAAAGAATTGTCAGTTGGAAATATCGAGCGGGTTAAAGTCATGTACGACTCTGCTTATCAAAGATCAATTGAATTGAAAGACACGATTTCCATCGTTTTGTCCAATGCCAATAAAGGTGAATTGCTATTTATGATGGGAGAGATGGATCAAGCTAAATTGGCTTTTGAAAAAGTTCGACCCTATGCTTCCACACTTCCGTTTGTTGAATATGACGCTTATAATGAAATACGATTAGGTTCTGTGTATAAACATTTGGGTCAAAATGATTCAGCGTTTTATCATCTTCGTGAAGCACAAAAATTAAGCAAACGTACAGATGAAAAACCACTATTGAGGCAATTAAATAATCAATTAGGGATATTATTTGATGCGATAGGTAAAGGGGATTCGGCGGTTCATTACTATTTAGAAACACTTAAAACTGTAGATGAAACAGAAATCTACACGCTTGGCGCACTTTACACTAATCTGGGAAAGTCTTTTTCATATCGATATAACTTTGATAAAGCTATTGAATATTATAATCAAGTTTTAAATATTTTATCACCTGAAAAATATCCAAAAGCTTTTACAATTGCTTTGATAAATAAGGCTACAAGTTTACGCCAAAAAGATCAAAACGATCAAGCTGCATTTGTTATTAATCGAGCGATTGATATGGTTAATCAACATACTTTAGAAAGATTAAGGATATTTACTTATTCCGTCAAAGCATCCATTTTGTTAAAACAAAATAAATTAAGTGAAGCAAATGCCTTGATAAACGAATTAGCATTTTTTGAACCTATAAAAGACAAAGAACTACTTCCAGAATATTTATTAGTGAAAACAAATGTATTAATGCACAACAATAAACTAGATCAAATACCAGATTTATTAAAAAGAGCAGCACAAAGTGTTCAAGAAAATAATTCGTTGTCGTATCAAATCAAACTACATCAGTTAAAGGCTAAATTTTATACAAAGAAAAAGGATTTTGGTTCGGCATTAGCTGCTATGAATAATTATAATTTGTACAAGGATTCTTTATTCAAAATTAGCCAAAGTAATATTATCCACGATTTAGAAAAACAGTATGAAACGAGTCAAAAAGTTCAGCGCATTACACAACTTGAATTGGAAGATGAACTGCAACAAACTCGTATTACTAGGCAGCAAAGCATCATCGGATTTGGACTATTGGGATTGTTGTTAGTTAGTCTATTCCTGTTTTATATATATCGTCAAAATAAAAAAATTAAGTCCCAGAACCAGCTTATTGAAAAATCACTAAAAGAGAAAAATATTCTGCTGAAAGAAATTCATCATCGAGTAAAAAATAATCTTCAAGTTATTTCTTCTTTATTAGGTATACAATCTCGTCAAATTAAAGATAAAGTTGCGCTCGAAGCGATAACCGAAGGGCGGACTCGTGTACAAACGATGTCTTTAATTCATCAAAATTTGTATAAAGATGATAACCTTACGGGAATCGAAATTCGGACTTACCTAAGTCGCTTATCTCAAAGTTTGTTTGATACTTATAATATTAAAAAAGATCAAATTCAACTCAATTTGGATATTGATGATTTGATGCTAGATGTTGAAAGCGTCGTCCCTTTAGGTCTGATTATCAATGAATTAATTAGTAATGCTTTGAAATATGCCTTTCCTGAAAATCGAGAGGGATCGATCTATATCCAATTAAAAAAAATAGAAGAAGGCTTACAATTACAAGTAAAAGATAACGGGATTGGAATTGAAGACACCTCAAAATTATTTGATGGAGATTCGTTTGGTTACGATTTAATTGATGCCTTCAAATTAAAATTAAATGCAGATTTACACATTGACGGAGAAGGAGGAACAGACGTTAAAATGTTGATTCGGAATTATAAAAAAGCGGTATAAATAATGCATAAATCAGATTATATATTAATTGTAGAAGACGATCCAATCATTGCTAAAGACATTCAATCTTTGCTTCGATCTGAAGGATTTGAATATATCTCTATTGCACATGACGGTCTTTATGCTCAGGACATTTTGGCAAGTCAAGCTGTTGGATTTGTGATTTTGGATATTTATTTAGGGACTGGGATTTCTGGAATTGAGGTTGCATCCACGATCCAAAAAAACTATGATATTCCATTCATTTTTTTGACTTCGTTTTCAGATAAAGAAACTCTAGAAGCTGCCAAAGATCAAGCGCCTTATGGCTATTTAGTCAAACCTTTTCAAGATCGAACACTATTAACGACCATAGAAGTTGCGTGGAGTAATTTTGAACGAGAAAAGCAATTAAAACAAACCAATTTTAATCAAAAAATTAGTCATTTAACGTCACAGGAACAAAAACTAATTGCTGCCTTGATCGAAGGAAAAAGTTCTAAAGAAATTGCTTCGACACTATTTATTTCAGTCAATACTGTTAAATATCATTTGAAAAATATTTATCAAAAAATGGAAGTATCAAGTCGCTCTGAATTGCTAACCAAATTGCTATAAAAACGATCAGCATTCTCATACTGATCGTTTTCTAAGCTATGTTAATTATACCAAAACAGGATTTCGTTTTTCCAACTGAATCTTAAGATGATTACCCAACTTAATAAATTCATCTTGCCAAGTATCGGATGAAAATTCCCAATTTCCATTTTTGAAACCTTTAGTGATGGAAAAATATAAATTTTGACTTTTCCAAATGTCCAGTTCGATGTTTAATCGAGACAAGGTTTCAAAAATATCATTTAATATTTGAAGATGTTCCACGGAAGAAGAAGCAGAGGCTATTTTTTGAATTTCATAGAAAATTCGTTCACTTGCCGCCAATTTTAAAGAAGCTTCATTTCCGATTTCAATATTCCATTTTTGAATTTCATCAGCTAGTTTTCCCAAGACTTTTACTTTTAGTTTATCCTGTGTAAAAAAACGATGTAAATCCGTGTTAATTACATATTGCGCTGCGTGTTTAAACGCACTAGGAACTGGTATATGACTGGCTTGCATACCTGTCATCAATTGATAATTATCGGTATAAATATCTCTAAATGCTGCATCTGACTTCATAATAGATGACTTACTGATTTGACGTAAAATTTTACGTTTTTCATCCAAAAATAAATGCCAAATTGTGAAGGTCTTATCACCAAAGTAACGTTGAACAATAGTAATCACATCACCTAGATTAGTGGAACGGAACGCTTTAAACAAACGTTGGCGCATTTCGTCAAATGTAGCCCGATCCATATCAATCGAAATATTTCCGAAAATATTTTGTTGCCCTAAGTAGATTACTGCAAAACTAAACTGCTTTTCCGAATGGGTGATCTTTGACTTCACCGTCGTTCGACCCACCGCAATTTTCATATTCCCTTCTTGTAGACGTTCATATAATTCGCTATTGGCAATATAATTAAAGAACTCAAGTTGTTGTGGGTACTCTTCAAAAAGTGAAGATACCGCATAGTGCATTCCCACACGAGTCAGCCCCAATTGGGCAGGCATGACGTGTTGCTCATAACTGGTAGCTCCATTTTCGTACACATTACTTGGTGCATTACGTAGACGATCTAAAAATTCTGGATGAAAATCTACACCGCTTGTTTGTTTCGCATAAGCGATAGCACGCAAGGCATATTGAAGGATTTGATTGGTTTCTAAACCTGAAATTTCGTCAAAAAACCATCCACAACTGGTAAACATTAAAATCGCATTTCGCTGCATCTCCATCAATCGGAGTAGTTGCGTCTGCTGTTTTTTAGAGAGGTTATTTTTAGCATTTCGTTTAATGAAATCATCGACATTATCGTTGCTTCTATCCAAAATAATACTGATATAATCATTACGAGCATCCCAAATATGGTGTACCAACTTTCCAGCTTCTCGCTCAAAAATTGGAATCATTTCGTCTCTCAACCAGTTTAAAATTTCACGCAAGTGATAGCGCCATTCTTGATTCCAATTGCCATGACCACCTGAATTACAACCACAATTGGCTCTCCAACGCTCAACCCCATGCACGCAACTCCAAGAACTATTTTCATGGATCATCAATTCATAAGTAGGTGGAAATTTTTCTAAATATTCACCGTAATTAGTAAGTTGAACATCGTCCTTAGACTCAATATGATTTAGGCAATCTGCCAGTGCCATTTCACCAAAACGATGATGATGTCCATAACTTTCACCATCTGTAGCTATATTGACCAATTGAGGATAATCGTTATCATCAAAATTATTAGCAAGCCGATTTGCAAAGGCTTTTCCATTGTTAAGCAAGCCGTTGAAAGCTACATCTTGTGCCACTTTACCATCATACACAAAGGCAGCAATGGTTTTTCCAGAAGGCAATTGTATTTGAAAAGGCATACGTGTATCCAATGCTTCATTATGGATATATTGCCAGTCTGATGCACCAATTTTTCGTAACGCTTTGGCTTGACGAGGCGCAAAAATAGTATATTTGATACCATAATCTGCCAAAACTTCTAGGGTTGGTGTATCGACAGCCGTTTCGGCCAACCACATCCCTTCAGGTTTGCGATCAAAGCGACTTTCAAAATCTCGTATTCCCCAGATGACTTGTGTGATTTTATCCTCTCGATTGGCTAACGGCATAATCAAGTGACTGTACACCTGCGCAATAGCAGAACCGTGACCTGAAAATTGTTTAAGACTAATTTTATCGGCTTTTAGAATATTTTTATACGTGTCGGGATCGGCTTTTTCCATCCAAGACAGCAAGGTTGGACCAAAATTAAAATTGATCTTTGTATAATTATTGATGATTTTTTTGATATTTCGCTGGCTATCCAAAATCCGTGCAGCGGTATTGGGGGCGTAGCACTCAAAATTAATCCGACTATTCCAATCATGGAATGGTGCAGCAGAATCTTGTAATTCCACTTCTTCCAACCACGCATTTTCTCTTGGTGGCTGATAAAAGTGACCGTGTATGCAGATATATTTGTTATTCATTATTTTTAGTTTACATTAATTGAAATCAAAATCAACGTATAGTTGACTATGATGTCATAGAACGACTGGATTAGGATTAAGTTTAAATCGAATTTTATTCCAAAATGACTTTGGACAATAAGGTAGAATGCAATTTAAACAAATATTCCGAAAACGTTTTTTAGTTTTACATATAAATTTGAATAGAAATTGAACGACTTAATGCAAAAAGATTATATAGAAATAGGGTACACTAAAAAAGCGCAGGGCGTAAAAGGCTTATTGAAAGTAAAAATTGAAGATGAATATCTACAAGATTTTAGTAAGACACCTGTTGTTTTTTTGGAACTGAATGAAGGTATTGTTCCTTTTTTTATAGAAAAACGCTTTTTGAAAGGTGAACCTCAGGTACAATTTGAAGATGTAGATTCGAAAGAAAAAGCTTTGAAGTTGGCTTCTACTAAAATTTTGATGCGTCCCTCCGATATGATTCCCAAAGATCAGCGAAAGGATAAAAAATCGGATTTAGATTTTGGCTTTTTAGAAGGATATTTGATGATTGATGAAGAAATAGGTGAAATAGGAGAAGTAGTTGAAGTGGTCGCTTTTCCTGAGCAAGAAATGGCGTATGTGAATTATGAAGATCGTGAAGTTATGATTCCTTTAAATGTGCATTTAATTTTAGGAATTGACGAAAAACAAAATGCTTTTTTGGTGGATTTACCAGACGGTTTGCTGGATTTGCAAGGTGGATAACACGGGTGTATTCTCAAAAGGCAACATCGAATTGATGAGCTTAAAATGGGAGTATTTCCAAATGTCTTGATATAAAATATCCGTTTCCATGATTCGTTGCTGATCTAATAAATATTGTCGTTGTGTACCTTTCAATAAACTTGATCTTGGAACGAACCAATTTGTACCATCAAAAAATAAGATCGTACAATAAGAAGTATCAGTGACCATTTTATTTTTGATAATCAAAACATCATCTGCTTCCTTTCTTTGACGATATAAATGATTGATTTCTGTTCTGTTTTCGTATTTATGCTCATATAAAATTTTATTGTCGATCACACATTGTAGGGTTTGAATGGGTTTAGGTTGGTATGGATGAAACTCTATTTTTTCAATTTGTTGCGTATATAGAACCCGACATTTATAAATACTTTTTGGGTTCAAAGAACGACTCAATTGCTTTATTTCTTTGTGTAAATGAATAGTCTTAGCATCTTGAAAATGAGTAGTTTGACTATGATTTAATCGAGTTTGATGATAACTGAGGTTTTGAGCTTGGCCGTTCAGTATTCGGATGGTTTCTAGCAATCGGGACATAGACTTTATCTATTAATTCTTGATATTCGGATTTTACTTCACTGTGTATCGTTATACCGCCACCACTTCTAAAAAACAGTTGATTTTCTCGTTGTTCAATTAATCGAATCATAACGCCACTATCTACATTTTTACCATCAAAAAGACCGACAATTCCAGTATAATATCCTCTTTCAACGGGTTCAATGGATTTAATGATCTCAACGGTTTTTTTCTTGGGTGCGCCCGTAATCGAACCAGCAGGCAGTAGCTTCTGAAAAATAGTTCCTAAATTATCTTTATAATCATCAGGCAAGTGCGCTACAATTTTAGAGCTGACTTGGAGTAAATCTTTCCCGTTGGTTTGTATGCGATCTAAATAACGAAACTGTTCGACATGTGTACGTTTGGCAACGAGATTAAGGTCGTTACGGATTAAATCAACAATAGTGTGGTGTTCCGCAATTTCTTTAAAATCGTTTAGGAGTAATGATTCCGCATGTTCAATATTCGCATCAATCGTACCTTTCATTGGGTTGGAGGTAATGACTCCATCTTTAATTTGGATGAATATTTCTGGTGAAAAACAAACCATTTCGTCCTTCAACCACAGTTTATATTTGGCTTGACTAGCATTATGAAAATCAGTTAAATTCCAATTACTTTCGATAGCTGTTGGAAAGGTCAAGTTCAATAAATAGCTATTGCCGTCTTTGAGTGCTTTTTGAACTTTATTAAAAGCCACAGCATATTTATTTAATGAAATTGCTTCTTTTTTAAACCATAATAAAGGTGAGGATGGAGTAGTAGTTTTATAGTTGTCAACTCCGTTAATATTAAAGCGAACATTTGAACTAGAAATTTCAGAAAGCGGACGAACCAGCGTTTTGTTCAAATCAAAATCCAAGATAAATAAGAACGGTGTTCTTGATTTTCCGAGATCATTCATTTGTT
>JAHDFQ010000262.1 GCA_020628085.1 Saprospiraceae bacterium | reverse complement strand
GTGTTCAAGTGTTCAAGTGTTCAAGTGTTCAAAGAGCGTTTCATACGTGAACACACGAGCATCTGAACACCTGAGCACGTTTTAAAACCAACTATCAATAAAAAAGCGAGCAGAAAGTGCAAACTCATTGAAAACAAATTTCTTGTCAAATATACGATAAGCAGGTTTGTAGTCGAGTGAAAAATTAATTGGAAACGTTTCCAGATTATATTCTATTCCAACAATACCTTCGACGGGTAGTTCAAAATCATTTTTATTAAAAGCTATGGACAAACCACCACCTGCATAAAAATTCATACGGTAGGACATGAAAAAATGATGTTCATATAAGGCTGTCAAAGAAATCATTCGTTCATTGGCATAATTAAAACCTAAAATACCTTCAAGAACACCTGTAGGCGGAAACTGAAATCGCTTGTAGGTAATTCCAGAAATAGGCCCACCACGTACACCAAGCGCATTGTGATAAGAATCATCCTGTGCTTGTAATGGAGATGACGTTCCAAAAAGAAATATAAAAAAAAATAAAATAGAAGTAACTGAAGGTCGCATATTTTGATTTTGGTTCTCTCCCAAATCCCGTATTCAAGTCAATCAGAAATAGTACTTATCGTTTCTTTTCATGCACTTTTAATTATTATTTCTGTTTGACCACTGTTTTTGTTCGAGAACATTGATTTTTTACAAAAGTACACGGATCAAGTGAATTTTTGATGTCAAAACGATGATTATTGTAGAACTTATTGTTTTGAGGGTTACTTCGCTAGAAATATTAAAAAATATAGGTTATTTAAACAGCAATGCTTAACTTTATCATTCAGAGAAATTACATGAGATTTATTTAAACAAACCATACTAAAAATGACAGTTCAAGAAGTTGCAAATGATGTGAGAGAGATTTCGGATAGAGTTGACCCAATAGGTCATACCTTTAAGTTTGTATTTGATGAAGGCGTCGTGCATGTAGACGGAACAGGCGCATCAACTGTGGTTAAAGAAGAGGAAGATGAAGCAGAGTGTGCTTTACACATGAAACTCAAAACTTACGAAAAGTTAAAGTCGGGAAAATTGAGTGCTACTATGGCATTGATGTTGGGAAAAGTTCGTGTGAAAGGAGATATGGCCATTGCATTAAAATTACAGAACTACGTCTAAACCAATTTTCCAAAGCGTATGCTCTATTATTTAGTATTCAATTTAATTTATGCAACAGTTAACAGCACTGGATAGTTGGTTTCTACACTTAGAAGATGCTCGAATGCCAATGCATATTGGCGCTATTAATATTTTTGCTCCTGTAGACGGAGAACGTAAGTTTGATTTTAATGAGTTCAAAGAATTCTTTAGAGAACGATTACACCTATCACCTATTTTTAGACGAAGACTGGTTGAAGTTCCACTTAACTTAGGAAGGCCATTTTGGATAGAAGATCCTAATTTTAACTTAGATCATCAACTGCTACATGTTGCTTTACCGCAGCCAGCGACTTTAGGTGCTTTGAAGAAAATGGCAGCACAGTTCTACAATCCACCAATGGATCGGTCACGAGCATTATGGCGTATGATTTTCATTACTGGACTAGAAGGCATTGACGGATTACCGAAGAATGCCTTTGCGACCGTCACTCAAATTCATCATGCTAATATTGATGGTGTGTCTGGTGCAGAAATTATGGCGACCATCTTTGATATGTTTCCAACGCCTAGTAAAATCAAACCACCCAAAGAGCCTTGGAAGCCCGAACCTATTCCTTCTTACAGAGAATTGATCGGGAAGAGTTATTCAGATACCACCAGCACACCAGGAAAGATAATAGACTTTGTCAGACATACCGGTGGAAATCTGTTGGAAATAGCCAAGAAAACAGCCAACACAATGATGCCACCGCCACCTGCGGTTATGTCTGCACCCAAATCTATTCTAAATGTTCCCGTAACACCCAACAAATTATTTAGTGCGATTGAGTTAGATTTGGAACGTGTCAAGAAACTCAAGAAAAAAGCAAATGTAAAATTGAACGACGTAGTTATGGCGATTTGTTCTTCTGCCTTACGTCGATATTTAGATGAAAAAGAAGCACTTCCCGAAAAACCAATGGTGGCAATGGCACCTATCTCCGTCAGAAAGGCAGATGAGAAGGGGTCAATGGGTAATCGCATATCAGGAATGTTGGTTTCATTAGCAACGGACGAAGAAGATTCAGTTGCTCGATTGCGAAAAATTTACGAGAGTACACAGAGTTCTAAAATATACAGTAAAGCAACACCTGTTGATAAAATAGTAGAACTAATTCCGTCAGAAGTAGGAGCATTGGCCACACGGTTTTATACACAAATGGGTCTATCTAATCTGCACCGCCCTTTCTTTAATATTATTATTACGAATGTTCCAGGTCCACCGATTCCACTTTATATGAATGGATTCCGTATGCACCATCAGTATGGACTTGGGCTGGTTTTTGAAGGAATAGGTTTAATGATTATTGTGTTTAGTTATGATGGTAAACTAACGATTACTTGTACAAGTTGCGAGGAGATCATGCCTGATCTTAGTTTGTTTACTTCCTATATCCGAACAGGACTAGCTGAGTTAGAAGAACGAATGGAAGAAGTGGTGGCTGAGGAAGACTATTTTGAAAAACTGGCCGAAAAGCATAAAGAGAGTAAGTAGATTATGGCAAAAAAGAAATCAGACGTTGATAAATCAAATACGAATAAAGAGTTGGATGGCTTTGAAGTAAAGATCAATGAGTTTGGAGAAATTATTACCAATTATAATGTAGATAAAGTCAATGATTTCTTAGATGAGCATGTTGATGATAAAAAATTGAAAGATCGTCCTACAGAAGAGGATAAATAAAATCGCATTAAATTAGATGTAAGATTTTTGTGATGAACAAATCGGAATGATCTTTGTATTAATAATATTTTTAATATAAGATGGCTGGTTTTTATATTAAACAAACATAAGTTCAGAAGTACGCTCAAAGAAAAAAAATTATGGTTGGTGTTTCCCTTAAGCAACAGCTATATTCTTATTCTACATTTGAATTTTTAAATAATCGAAGGTGTTAAATTTGGTGAAGAATCAAAAATAATAATACCTTTGTTTAACATAAATTCCTTTTGTGGAATTGTTTGAGCATTAGTAAAGGTTATATTATAAATAAATTTAAAGTATAACTTTTTGATAAAAGACTCGTAAGAGTAGCTAGAACAACAACACCGCATTTTACCTGAAATACTTTAAGACCACTAAAACTTCTTTTGAGTGTTCGTTCTTAGAGTGATAAACTGGAGTGTTTTAGACTCCAAGACGCCCATGCTAAAAGCGTTTATTTTTAGAGGTAAAAATAAATCACTACACATATAATACTTAGTTTTAAATCTAAAACGACTGATATTCAGTTAGTTACAAAAAAGATTTTAAGTAAAGCATCATTCATTCTCATTTGCCCGTTTGGTTAAATGTAAATGGTTTAAAGATAAAAGATAACGGAGCAGATATATTTTATTTGCTAGTTGTAGACACAAAGAAAACGATTACATAGTCATAGCGATTAGATTGAAATACATGAATAAGATTACAATAAATACCATGAACAGAAGATAAAAGACTTTAGACGATATGCATATAAAATTACCGTTTAAATAAACCGTTACCATAATAACTTCCGTGAACACATCCAGATTATTTTCATCGGAGTTGTTATAAAAGAAATATTAAGTAGTCAGTCAAAATTACTTGTGCAAAAAAATCCGCCGTCACAAAAAGAACAAATAATTGATTTTAAGAAAATTATACGTGATTTTTTGGCGGATTAATGGATTTGTTTTGTACTAATTTTACTGACAAACTACTTATTGACATACAAATTACCGATTACCGTGACATTGCTTGCATGTATTTGTAGGGCTACTACACATCAAACGAAAGTGTACCTACGCACAAGCGATACCCCTACATTGACCTTTCTTTAGATATAGATAAAATACAATATTCTATAATTCCACTTTATTACAAATTTTTTATATGAAAAACCGATTGCTTTTAAGGCATATCACATTACTCATTGGAGTAATGTTTTTCGTCTCTAACTCACTGTTTAGTCAA
>JAHDFQ010000261.1 GCA_020628085.1 Saprospiraceae bacterium | reverse complement strand
GTATGACATTTTCATGTCTCTCAAATTTCGGACGCCCGTAATGGTCATATGCCACGAAGTCAACCGTGTCCGTTTTTAAATCGTTGAACACATTTTTTATGACTTTATATTTGGCTTTAAAGCCCAAGTCCATTGAAAAGCTAACTCGTCTAATTGTATCTCCAGTTATTGAATCAATTTCTATTCGTTCGTTATTTTCGTTAGGGTTAAATTCTGTAACCGATATTTTTCGTCCAACAAACGCATAAAGATTTATTGAGTCATTTTTCGTTGTCAAGTTAGTTTCATTCTGGATATTGGTCGATTTGCAACAAACGCATAATATAAAAAACCCTATAATTATTGTCAATCGAATCATTTATTGAAATTATTGCTAACGGTTTGGGTATGGTGCGTGTCCAGCAGGGCATGCACTATACTTGTTTTTAGGGGCTTTTATCTTTCATTATAAACCTTTCAACTGATAGTCTCAATTCTTTTGGAACTGAATTGATAGAATCTTTGAATATTATTTCTTCAGAATCAATCGACTCAATATGTTGCTCCAATAGTTCTATATCTTCAAACGACATTCCATATCTGAGCATCCAAATGTGTTTTTCATTGTCAGTACCATATCTAATGTATTTGGATAATTTTTCAGCTCGTATATCTTGAAATTTAGTAAAATACTTCATAAATGAAGCAAAGAAAATATCGCTAAGCTTAAACCCAATCAGTTTGTCGATGAAGTCATAGGTGTCGTACATAATAAGGTCATAGTCGACATCAGAAGCTTTTGTTCCTTGCGGAAACAAACTATAAACTTTGTGGTTTTTATCTGGTATTTCGTGATATCCTGTAAAGAACTCAGCTGTAATATGGTTTGTACTGCGACCACTTTTTTCTAGCCTGATTCTTTCGTTGGTTTTACTTACGTGTGAGTAACGGTACCAACAAATATTTTTGAAAGTCTTACCATGTATTTTCCAAAGCATTATTTTGATTGCGGTATCCAAAACATTGCCCTCTCCATCTTCAAGTTGACGATTAAGATAGATTGAATATAGCTGTCTAAAATATTTGTACAATTCCAACCGATTACGAACATCTTGATTTAGTCGATTTAAGGACAATATTTCCTCACCATCAAATAAGGTATTCAATATATTCCTGATTACCTCCTCAGTTGATTCGGTAGATAATTTTTCTAAGTCTTTATCAGTCAAATTGAATTCGTCAGAATAAGTATCATTTAATATTGCTTCTTTAAAATCATTGTAATCATCATCCCGTTGTTCGGTTTTTTCTAAAGAAGATACTTCGTCTAAAACTTCATCTTGGTTCATGATATTTCTGAAGTTTGACATTTTATTTGGTGAGCTAACTATAACAAATCCAAAGTCGAAATCTTTTGATAATGTCGATCTGCCTGCTCTTCCGATTAAGTTTTTTACGGATAGAGGCTTACTACTTTCAAGTCTATCTAGGAATACAACATCAAATGGCATGTTTATACCTTGCTCTAACGTAGATGTGGCAAAACAAATACGACATAAACCATTTTGAGTAAATTTTTCAATTATCACTCTAGTTTGAAGAGGGAGTGAACCATGATGAATAACAATACCCCGTTTTAGTAGAGCAATCATTTGAGAATAATAGTTTTTGTTCGCTATAGTATCTCCACCTGTGTATTGCTTTAATTGGTCAATGTAGTAATCAATCTTTTCTCCTTCGACCTCACTACATAAGTCGATATATTTTGCAAATTGATTTAAAAATCCTCGATTATAGATTTTTGATTTCGATATATAAAAGAGTGCAGAGCCACCGTTTCTAATCGTTTTTTCAATTGGATCAAGTGAGCATTTAATTCTTCGATTACCCATAATCGATTTGTCAATTCCAAAATGATAAAAATTCCAATTATCATCTGAACACATGAACATTTGACCAACATTTTTTTGCTTAAATTGTATAGAATCAGAGGTCTGAGCCTGAAAGTGATTCTTCTTTATCTGTGATTCAGGATTTTTTACAAAAGGGTGGGCAAAAACAAATGATGCTTCTGAGAAAGCCTTTTGAGAACGTCTGACAATACTATCAAAATATAGCCCTCTTTTGGAATTCTCGTTACTAAGCTGAGCCTCGTCAAAAAGAAACATACTTACATCATACAGTTCCTTATACTTGAATAACTCTCTACACCTTTCTGGAGTAACAATAAAAACATTTCTATGAGTATGTTTTGTGTTTATCTTATCAATGAAGGTTAAAATATTTACGGATTTATCATCGATTAGCTCATTTAGCTTATGGTAATATTCATTAATTAATGCTCTTGATGGAACAACAATAACAACATCATTATTGCTATTAAATATCAAGTTCATAAAGACGAATGATTTACCTGTACTAGTCGGTGCAGAAAAGCTAAAGCATTTATTTGATTCTATTCCTTTTATTATTCTCGCTTGGACTGGAGTATAATTATTATCGTAAGTGTCGAATATATATTTCCTGTACTGTCTAAAGACTATTTCTTTAAGAGTTTTTGGTTCAACATCTTTATAAAAAACACCCATGTAATTCAAAGCCCTTTCCTGATGAATACTGAATTCTTCAGCTCTGTATAGTTTTAAATATGAAAGGATTTCCATGTCTGTTGTGGACACTGGGCCGTTTTTATAGAGTCTGTCTAATACATAGGATATTATGTCCCCTATGTCTTCTGACTGCATAATATTTGAAATCAGGTTTTTCATACATTAACAGCAACACAAATTATTTCCTCAAAACCTTTCAAATTATTGTAATCTGTATTTCTTTTGATACCATTAATCATTGTTGCAGTTGAGGTTGTTTTGCTGGCGAAGGATGCGATAAAACCTTTTTTTCCTTGGGTATGATTATTAAGTGAGTCTTCGCAGCAAAATTCAGCTATCTCTTTGATGTCTGAAATATCTTGCTTTGTTCTCTCGAACCTTGCGATCTGTTCAAATGCTGCACCATAGGCATTTTGTCTAGAATTAAATTTTGCCTCTCCAAATAAGATTATTTTGCTAAGGCTTTTAGAAAAGAAGTCAAATCCGTCGTTCCCCACAGCTTGACTTTTTATAAGTTCTGCAAGGGGTATGTCTAAGTATCTCATTTCATTTATCACGGTTAATCGAGATAATTCGGAAACGACTAATTCCCCTGTGTCACTTGTGATTTTGTCATCAGATTGTGCAATTATATTGGCAGCTATATAATTGATAGTTTCTTCAGCTCTGACTTGAAAATAATCTTGAATGTACTGCTTATCAAAATCACTAATCCAAGCAATATCTGACAATGATTTGAAGACATCACGAAGGGTTATTTTAATATCAGTTGGTTCAATTCTGATAAACACGATATGGGGCTTAATCTGGATACGGTCTATTACTTTGTATGCGCTCATATGTTTTTTTAATTGCCGCTAACGTTAAATGTAAAGGACTGTGCGATGTAGAAAGTCGAGGACTTTCGGAATAAGCACAAGACGTTACATTTTTTAGTATTTTAAATTGATCCGGTTTATAAATAATAAAATTTGTGGCGGCGACATCATAAATCCAAAACTCCCTTAACCCAAAACACTAAAAAAGCATTGCGTTTACATCGTGTTATCACATTTTTATCAAATATATTCTTGTATTTTATTGTTAGATAAAAAGTAAAACCCGGAAATAAATAATAAGCAAGAAGCAAATCCTAAAATAATAAAAAAGTAACTATTGGTTGAATCATAAATAGCTTTATAAAAAGCAAAACAACCTAATGTCACTCCAAAAATAAAAGGTATATATCTTATCAATTTATTGTTATTTAAGTCCTTTTTAATTTCATTTTTATCAATCATTTTCCGAACCCTTAGACAAGTGAAAATTCTAATGAGAATAAGTACAATCCATATTATCGGTACTAGATATGATATATGAGTTATTGGTTTACTAAAATCAGTATTGAATAATAGAAATAATAAAGCAACAAATAAAATTTCTTTTGATATATCTAAAAACTTGATCATTTATAATTTGTGATAACTAATGTATATATGTTCAATTACATATATTCCGCTATATTTAGGAATATGTGCAATAGAAGTTTTAAATAT
>JAHDFQ010000260.1:2314-4127 GCA_020628085.1 Saprospiraceae bacterium | reverse complement strand
CCTGCTTCACTGTCTTTTGGTCCTAGTGAATCCGCATATAATTCTCCGCCAATACGAGTGCCTGTTGATTTGGCGAGTTCTTTTAATAACTTGGGATTGATGGTACTTTCTATAAAAACACAGGGAATTTTTCGTTCTTTTATGACTTTTGTCAAACGGATCACATCTGCGGTTTGTGCCTCGGATTCGGTAGAAATTCCGATGACGGATTCTAGTTCGAGTCCATATTTTCGACCAAAATATTTAAAGGCATCATGAGAAGTTATTAATACTCTTTTTTCTAATGGTATTTTAGTGACTTGATTTTTGATGTATTGATCGGTATCTTTTAATGCTTGGGTGTATACACCGTAGTTGAACTCATACATTTCTTTATTTTCAGGACGTTCTTCTGATAATGCATCCTTCATGTTTTTGACGTAAGTCAATACATTTTCAACATCCATCCAAGCGTGTGGATCGGTTGATCCTTTATAATCGTCACTTCCTATTGGTGTAATACCGTCTGTCACTACTACTACTCTAGCTTTCGTACCCGAACTTTTAATTAATTTTTCTATCCAACCTTCAAAGGTTAATCCATTGATAAAAACCATATCCGCATCGGCTACTAATCGAGCATCGGCGGGTGTAGGTTCGTGTAAGTGTGGATCTCCGCCAATGGGTACAATACATTGAATAATTTCGTCTTCACCAGCAATGATGTTTTCTGCCATATCAGCTAGCATTGAAGCAGAGACAACGATTTTATATTTATCTTTTTGGGCGTTGCCTAAAAAGGTTAAAGAAGCAAGAAAAAAGAGAAGAATTATTTTTTTCATCATTTTATTTTTCTGAACAGGCTAAAGCCTATTCTACGTTTTTATCCATTAAATTTTTGAATAAAGGAACTTCCGTTGAATTGAAAAATATTTCCGTCTGCCATTCCGAACCAGAGTTTACCATCGTTATCTTTGTATATGACGTGTGGAAAGTCACTGGAAAGACCATCTTTCTGGGTATAATTCGTCATCGTTTTACCGTCATATTTCCAAGCTCCTGTATCTCGATCACCAAACCATATATTTCCGTATTGGTCTTCTTCTATTGCAAAAACGTGTTCTAATGTTCCAGCTGGAGAAGTGCTTCCACTTAATGAGCTATTTTGACCAATTAGACCATTTGCTTCAGAGAAATTGATGATGGAATCACCATTTTTAAGCAAAACTCCAATTCCATTATTACAAATCCAAACTCGTCCTTTAGAATCTTCGAGTACATTTCGGATGTGTAGAAACCCTGTTTCTTCATTGAAACCTAAAGCTTCGTTATCTATAACCTCAAAGGATTGACCATCGTAACCAAATAAAGCTGGATATGTTGCTAACCAAAGTTGTCCATTTTTTCTATTCGAAATTCCTGTTACATGATATGTATTAAATGCTCCTTCGTTCTTTTTAGTTGGAAAAGGTAGATAGTGTAGTTGTTCTCCATCATAGCGATATGCACCTAACCTAGTACCAGCATTAAACCAAAGATCTTTTTCCTCTAGTTTCCAGTTTAACTGAGGAATGCCTGGCGCAGCTATTATTTTATGAGCCGTATGATTCGTTATCGCTCCACTTTTATAGCTACTCACACCATTTCCTGTTCCGAACCAAATTTGTCCATCTTTTCCTTCCACTATTCTTCTAACTTGATTATCACTTAGACCATCATCAACCGTAAAATAAGTGAATGTTTCGCCGTTAAATAAACATGCTCCTTCTTGATGACTACCAAACCAATAATTTCCTTCACTATCTTGTAAAATAGAACGAATACCTGAAGGATA
>JAHDFQ010000260.1:0-2214 GCA_020628085.1 Saprospiraceae bacterium | reverse complement strand
AACAAAGTTAGGCTAACCTAACTACATTTCCAAAGATAATCTGAAAGTTCATCAAAATGTTTAGAGTAGGAATAGTGCCACCATTCGGTTCGGATGGGTTTGAATCCAAATTGAATCATGGTTTCACGGAGTAATTTTCTGCGATCTATTATTTGCTGTGGTAAGTTCGTATAATTTTGATGGGCTTTTTTACCGAAAAAATCGAAAGGTGTTCCCATATCTAGCTCTATTCCATTTTCATCAACAAGGGTTAAATCAACCGCTAAACCTCGATTGTGCATAGAACCTTTTTGGGGTGGTGTCACATAAGACGGATTGGGTACTTTATCCCATAATTTTTGCTGAATGGGGCGTGGTCGGTAGCAATCTAACATTTTTAATCCATAACCTTTAGTTTGTAAAAACTGATGCGCTGCATTGACAGCTTCCGCTACTTTTGGACGGAGTAAACAACGTCCACATTCGTACATTTGCTCTTCTACGAAGTTATCTGTGGTTGCATATTTCATGTCAATTTGGATCAACGGATTGATGTCGTGGAGGTCAGACCATTTGAGCGTATCGTAGTTAGGGACGTACGCATGTGTTCGTGTGTTCAAGTGTTCATGTGCGACGATGGTATCTGTTTTTGTTTCTTTAGGAAGATGACTTTGAGATTTTTGAGGTTCATTTTTACAGTTACTAACAATTAGTAGGGTTATTAACAGCAGAAATGTGGATAAGTGGAGATTCATGGTCGTAGATTTAACAAACTAATCTAACTTAATATCCTTATTGTATTGACTCATGGTATGGCTAATGCCAATTGTTCCAAAAGCTTTGACTGTTTCTTTGCAATGCTTAATGATGTTTGGTAATTTTTGAGCTTCGTCATTCGACCATTTGCCAAGGACGAAATCGACTTGTCTGCCGCGAGCAAAATTACTTCCAATTCCGACTCGTAAGCGAGCATATTTGGTCGTACTGAGCATTGCTTCTATGTCTTTGAGTCCGTTGTGTCCACCATTACTACCTTTGCCCCGTAGGCGTACCTTGCCAAAATCAATATTCATATCATCTACAATGACGAGTAAATTTTCAGGGAGAATTTTCTTTTTGTTGAGCCAGTGGCGGATGGACTTTCCGCTACGGTTCATGTATGTGGTTGGTTTGAGCAAAACAAACGTACGTCCTTTGTGTTTAAACTCCGTCAAATCCCCCAAAGTATCATTTTCCCATTTTACTTCAAACTCTATGGCTAGATGATCGACGATATCGAAACCGATGTTGTGCCGAGTTCCATCGTATTCTGCGCCCATGTTACCTAGTCCTGCAATCAAATATTTCATTGGATCTGGTTCTTCTGCTTTAAATAAGTTGGTGAAAAATTGTTTTAACGTGTTCATGTGCTGACGTGTTCTTGTGTTCACGTTGATTAGGTCTTGACTTTTTTAAAATTAAAACGTATTAAACTCCTTGCATTTCAAATCATAGTGATAAAGATTCTCTCCATTTTAAATTATTCGGTAACTCATAATCTGAGAATTCAATATGCACTATTCTCCTATTTTGATTATTTTCAGTTCTCTTTGAAGCGTGCAAAACCAATGGCCTCATTATTAAAACTCCACCTTTTTGGATTTCGCATACTTCTCTATTTCCAACCCAATTGTCAAGTCCTTCTTTTATTGGAATAATTCCTTCCTTATGTGTTCCTTTCACAACATTCAGGGCCCCATTCGTTTTTAAACAATCATCCAAATGAATACGGATTGTAAACATTTGTTCCAACACATTCAAAGGTGGCTGAGCTGTTATTCGCTTAGGTAAAACCCTCCAGTTCTTGAATCCTGCTGTTTCCTTTTTATCTTTCAACTCAACCGTTAAATCTTGATGCCAATTGACCATCCAATTCGCATTAGGCGGCTTATCAAAATACAAAGATCGAATAACGACTGCTTTCTTTGAAATTGATCGAATGATACTTTTAAGATTTTCATTAAAAACAATCGGAATCAATACTTCATATTTCTTTAGAAACTGCCGTACACCAAAAGTTTGCTCTACTTGTAAAGAGGACATCAATTCTACAATCCGTTCTATTTCTTCAGTTTTGTAGACAGATGCTATCGTTAAACAACCATCTTTTTCAAAATTTGTAAGATCATCTATTGATAACATAGAGTCGAATTGTTCATTCATTTTCGTTTAATAACTCATCAATTTATCTATCGC